>RECL01000158.1 GCA_007694025.1 Spirochaetaceae bacterium | reverse complement strand
ATCCCTGCGAAACCCGCGCTCAGCGAACGCTTGATCACGACGACCGTACGCGCCTTGTCGACGTCGAGGATCGGCATGCCGCTGATCGGGCTCCCGGACGCTTCGCGAGCGATCGGGTTCACGACGTCGTTCGCGCCCAGGACGATCACCACGTCGGTGTTCGCGAAGGTCGGATTGATCTGATCCATCTCGCGCAGCTTGTCGTAGCTGATGTTCTCCTCCGCGAGCAGCACGTTCATGTGACCGGGCATCCGCCCTGCGACCGGATGAATGCCGAACTCGACCTGGATGCCGTCGCGCTCCATCATCTCGGTGAGCTGGCGCACCGGCGTCTGCGCGCGCGCAACCGCCATTCCGTACCCCGGCACAAAGACGACCCGCTGGGCGGTCTTCAGGATCATCGCGACCTCTTCGGCGCTCGTGCTCTTGACGCGGCCCGAATAGACATCGCCCTGGTCGGACTGCGCGACGATCGCGCCGACGCCGCCAAAGAGCACATTCGCGAGCGAGCGGTTCATCGCCTTGCACATGATGCGCGTCAGGATGATCCCCGACGCCCCGACGAGCGACCCTGCGATGATCAGGATATTGTTCGACAGTACGAAGCCTGTCGCCGCGGCCGCAATACCAGAATACGAGTTCAGCAGCGCGATCACGATGGGCATGTCGGCTCCCCCGATCGGCATGACCAGAAGGACGCCGAGCACGCTCGCGACCGCGACCAGGATCCAGTAGTTCAGGATCTGAGACGGGTCGATCACGATCAGCACACCGACGGCGAGCGACCCGATCAGCAGCATCGACTTCACGATCTGCTCACCGGGATAGCGAACCGGCTGTTCGGTGACGATTCCCTGCAACTTACCGAACGCGACGAGCGATCCGAAGAAGGTCACCGCGCCGACGAGACCCGACGCGACGGTCGCGATCGTCACCTGCAGGTCGAGCGCGCCCGCCCCGCCTCCGGCACCCGGTCCACCGCCGGCGAGCCCGAAGAGCTGGATCAGTACCGCTCCGGCGACCAGGATCGACGCGCCACCGCCGAATCCGTTGAACAACCCGACAAGCTGCGGCATCGCGGTCATCTTGATCGTCAGCGCGAGTACCGCGCCGACTGCAGACCCCGCTGCGATACCGGCAACTATCCAGACCACGTTCAGCACCGGCTGGCCAGCGAGCGTCGCAACGATCGCAACGAGCATCCCCAGCGCACCGAGCACGTTGCCGCGCACAGCGCTCCGCGGGTGCGCGAGCCCCTTGAGCCCGGCGATGAAGAGAATGGCCGCGATCAGGTACGCGGCATCGACAATGGTGCGTACGGCGTGCGCGCTCACCGGCCGACTCCCTTCTTGAACTTTCGGAGCATCCGGTGCGTGACCAGAAATCCGCCGACGACGTTTATCGCGGCGAACGCGAGCGCAGCGCTACCAAGGATGACGGTGAGCGAATCGCCGGCCGACGCGACCGCGACGAGCGCGCCGATGATCGCGATCCCGGAGATCGCATTCGATCCGGACATCAGCGGTGTATGCAGGATCGGCGGGACCTTCGTGATGACCTCGAACCCGATGAAGATCGCGAGGACGAAGATCGTGACGATATTCAGGAAACTCACTGCTCACCTCCGAGCACGCCGCGAAGCGTTTCGTGTGCGATTGCGCCGTCGCGCGTCACGAGCGTCGCGGCGACGATCTCATCGGTCGGATCGATCACGAGCGACGCGTCTTTGACCATGGACAGCAGGAACGTAGTGACATTCTTCGAGTACAACTGGCTCGCGTTGAAGGCGAGCGACGACGGGAGATTCACCGGCCCCAGAATCGTCACCCCGTGGCGCACGACCGTCGTTCCGGTCTGCGACAGCTCGCAGTTTCCGCCGCGCTCGGTCGCCAGGTCCACGATCACCGACCCCGGCGGCATGCGCGCGACCATCTCTTCGGTGATCAGAACCGGGCTCGGTTTGCCGGGAATCGCCGCGGTCGTGATCACCAGGTCGCTTTCGGCGACCACGTCGCCCATCAACACGCGCTGTCGACGGTAGAACTCGTCGTCCATCTCCTTCGCGTACCCGCCCTGCCCTTCGGCGGCCTCCAGTTCCATTTCGACGAACTTCGCCCCAAGGCTCTGGACCTGCTCCTTCACCGCGGGACGGACATCGTACGCGCTGACAAGCGCGCCGAGCCGGCGCGTTGTCGCAATCGCCTGGAGACCGGCGACCCCGACGCCGACCACGAAGACGCGCGCGGCGACTATCGTACCGGCGGCGGTCATCATCATCGGAAACATCTTCGGGAGCGCCTCCGCCCCCAGGATCGCGGCTCGATACCCGGCCAGGTTCGCCATCGACGACAGCGCGTCCATACTCTGCGCGCGCGTGATGCGGGGAATAAGCTCCATGCTGAACGCGGTGATGCGGCGCTTCAAGTAGTCAGAGAACGACGGATGCGCTGCGTACGGTTCCAGAAAACCGACCACGGTCTGGCCGTCGCGTCCCGGACCTGGATCGTCGGCAGGCGCGGCGGCTCCGGCGCGGACCGTGAGAATCACGTCTGCCCGAGCGCGTGCGTCGGGCGCGATCGTCGCTCCTTTGGCTTCGTACTCGGCATCGGGATAGCCCGACGCAACGCCTGCCCCTGGTTCGATCAGAACGGTGCAGCCGGCCTTGGCGAGCGGCCCGACGTGCGCGGGCACGAGCGCCACTCGACGCTCCCCAGGAGCGGTCTCCCTGGGAACTCCTACGATCATACTCACCCCCCGATTTCGCCCTAAGATACATGCCGCGCGAACCGCCTGCAAGCGATTGGGTCAGGAACTGGCCCACAAAGAGTCGACTCGCGATTGCCCGCGATCTTCGCTTGGGGTATGCTTGCGTTTCATGCCCAGCCAGAAAAGCGGAGTCTACCGGACGCTTCTAGCGCTCGCGGTTCCGATCATGCTCAACAACCTCCTGCAGATGCTCTACAACCTGGTCGACGCGTACTTCCTGGGAAGGATCAGCGCCGCCGCACTGTCGGCACCGACGATCTCGTTCACGCTGATCTTCTTCATCGTCGTGTTCGGACTCGGATTTTCGATGGCGGGCACGACGCTGATCGCCCAGTCGAAGGGCAAGGGCGACCTGGAACGCGCCAACTTCTACGCGGGCCAGACGACGTCGATGATCATGGCGATGTCGGTGATCCTGTCGGTGCTCGGGCTCGTCTTCACACCAGCGCTGCTACGCGTGATGCAGGTGCCCGCCGACGCGTTCGAGTACACGCGTCAGTACATGACTATCATCTTCGCCGGGATGCCGCTGATGTTCATCACGTTCGTCCACCGCGCGGTCCTCCAGGGCGTCGGCGACAGCGTTACGCCGCTGATCGTGCAGATCATCACGATCCTGCTGAACGTCGTGCTCGACCCGATCCTGATCTTCGGTCTTGGGCCGATCCCGGCGCTCGAGGTCGCAGGCGCGGCGTACGCGACGGTGATCTCGCGCGGCGTCGGCGCCGTTGTCGCGGCGATCATGCTCGTTCGCGGTGCGCGCGGGATCCGGCTGCGCCGGGAGCACCTCCGGCCCGACTGGGCAGCGTGGAAGCGGATCACCGACATCGGGCTCCCGAACGCGATCGGCCAGGCGGTACCGGCATTCGGATTCACGGTACTCCAGGGGGTCGTGAACTCGCTCGGGACCGCTGTGATCGCCGCGTTCGGCGTCGGGAACCGGATCGTGAGCCTGTTCAACATGCCGGCGATCGGCTTCGCGCAGGCGACCACAAGCGTCGTCGGCCAACAGCTCGGCGCGAAGCGTAAGGATCTGGCGGTCGTCGCGGTCCGACAGAGCGTCCTCACCGTCGGTGTGTTCATAACGGTCGGAATGACGCTGACGTTCCTGTTCGGTGGCGGCTTCATCCGGTTCTTCGTCGACGATGCAGAGGTGATCCGCTACGGCGCGGAGCTGTTCCGGATTCTCTCCCCGAGCGTGATACTCTATACGCTGTTCACGGTGATCACCGGAGCGTTTCAGGGGGGCGGAGACACGCGCCCGGTGATGGTGCTCAATGTCGCACGGTTGTGGGGGATACGCGTTCCGCTCGCGTACGTGCTCGCGATCGTGCTGGCCTGGGGACCGGCCGGCATCTGGTGGGCTATGTTCGCGTCAAACCTCGTGATCGCGGCGATCGGCTTCGTCTGGCTCGCGAAGGGTCACTGGTTGCACAAGATCGACCCCGATACGATCTGACTACCCCAGAATCGCCAGGGCGTTCTTCCGGGTGAGCGCGTCGGTTTCATCGGCGGAGAAGCCTGCGGCGCGGAGTACCGCCGCGCACTGCGTCATCGTCGACGCCGATCCGACAAAGTGGGTACGGTCGGCGGACCAGACGACGCGGTCTGCGTCGACGGTGACTCGCTGTGTGCCGAGCGTGTACGT
>RECL01000370.1 GCA_007694025.1 Spirochaetaceae bacterium | reverse complement strand
ACGCCAATCGCGTTCAAGCTTCCGGTCGGGACGGGCATCGAGCCGGGTGTGGTCCGCGGACTCGTGAGCAGCGTCGACGTTCTGCCGACGATCTGCGAGCTCGTCGGCGTCGCGCCTCCGGGAGCGATCGATGGGCGTTCGCTCCTGCCTATGATGGCGTCGGGAGCACCGGGTCGCGATGCAGCCTATATCCAGTTCGACGGCAACGGCGCGCGTGGAAACTTCCAGCGCGCCGTTATCCACGCGGAGTACAAGCTGATCGTTGACATGTTCAAGGACGAGACCTACCTGGAACTCTACGATGTCGTCGCCGACCCCGAAGAGACGACGAACCTCGCGTTCCAGTCGGATCAGCGCGAGAGGCTCGAACGAATGGCCGGGCTGCTTTCGGCGCACATGAAGGACACCGGCGACCTGCTTTCGATCGCGCCCGATGTTGTGGATGTGTTTCTCACAGACTATACTCCGGTTCGTTCATCGCGCCGCTGATCCGGCACCACGGAGGTAACGCAACATGTTCGGTTTTCCCGTCTACGACGACTACGAAACCCTGGTACCCGTCTACTGTGTCACGCCCAATCAGGGGGGATGCATCCATCGCTTTTTCGATACGTCGCCTGTCAGCCCGAGTGGACGGCTCCTGGCGCTGTTCCGCTTCCCGTTCGAAGATCGTCTGCCATCGCCGGGAGACCGCGCCAAGATTGTCGTCGTGGACCTGGAGACCGGCGAAGAGCGGGAGGTTGCCCAGACCGCCGGATGGGAGACCCAGATGGGGGCGAACATCAACTGGGGCGGCTCGGACGACGAGCTCTACTTCAACGACGTCGACGTCGATACCTGGACTCCGTTCGCGTGGAAGCTCAATCCCCGTACAGGCGACCGCGTTCGCATGGGCGGAACCGTGTATCACGCGTCGCCCGACGGCACGCTCCTTGTGTCGGCAAACATGACGACGATGCGGCGCACGCAGCCGGGCTACGGGGTGGTCGTGCCCGACGACCGCGTCCGACACAACGTCGGTGCGTCCGACGACGACGGGTTTACCCTCACCGACACCCGAACCGGTGAGTCACGCCTCTGGGTGACCACGCGCGAACTCATCGAGCGCGGGCTGACCGCCGCGCAGATTGACGACACCGACCGCTACGAGATCTACGGGTTTCACAGCAAGTTCAACCCGCAGGGCGATCTCCTGATGGTCAGCCTCCGGTGGTACCCGATCGCCGGCGAGTCGCACTTCGACGCGTTCAAGCGGGCCCACGACGACGTGCGCTTCGCGTGGTTCGTCCTGGACCTGGAGAAGAAGTCGATCACCTGTCCCGTCGGTCCGGAGCAGTGGGTCAAGCGCGGTCATCACGCGACCTGGTTCCCCGACGGTCGCTCGATCTCCATGAACCTGAACATCGACCGGGAGGAGCACCTGCGGTTTGTCCAGGTATCGTGGGACGGCTCGGGGCTACGCAAGATGCGTGACGACGTCTGGGGCTCCGGCCACCCGACGGTGCATCCCGATGGCATCCACCTTGTCTCAGACACGTACACGAACGAGACGCCGATCGCGTTCGGCGACGGGACGATTCCAATACGATGGATCGATCTGCGCACCGGCGACGAGAAGCTCGTGGCGCGCATCAACACGCGCCAGCCGGTCGGCATCAGTCCGCTGCGGGTCGACCCTCACCCGGCCTGGGACCGAACCTGGCGCTACCTGGTGTTCAACGGCTACGTCGGCGGGGCCCGACGCGTGTTCCTCGCGGACATGGCGCCGCTTCTGACGACCGCCTGACGTTCGACGGGCGACACTACTCCAGAAGCGCCCCCATAACATCGGCCGCAGTGATCACCGTGTAATCGGCGCTCCGCCCACGTCTGCGACTCAAGCAACCGCCGGTACCGATCCCAGAGCGCGAGGCGAGCCGCCCTGGTTGCCGTCGCCAGCAGCGATCGATGCGGTGCTACCACGCGGGTCCACATTCGGATGAACGGGTCGTCGATCGGGTTCGTGGTGCAGCGGGCCCAGTGGATCGAGCACGAGCGCATCGACTGCCTTCACAACGTCGGCACCGAACCTATGGGCGAGTTCCCAGTAGCGCGGCGCCGTGGCTTCCAGGACCAGGCCCTGCATCATCCGCTGGCTCGACCCCGACAGTATAACCTTCAGGCCCGACTCCTTCGCCGGTCCATCGATCCAGTTCTGCACGATGCTCGGAAGCGAGGAGTCGGACGCTGCTCAGTTCCGAGTGTTGATCGACACAATGCGTACCGTCATTATACATTGAGGCATAATGTTTCGCAGCATAACCCGGCTCCATCGTAGCTGCGTGTAGGTGCTGTGCGGATCTCAGCGCGAAACCCGACCCGTGATAGAAGTCATTGACGCGTGGCGCTATAGCGCGATCGGATGCATCCCCGGAAAGAGCGCGAAGTCGCGCCAGTTCGACGACAACACCAGACTGACCCCGTTCGTCTTGTACGTCGCGGCGAGCATCGTGTCCAACAGCCGCTTGCGGCCCAGCCCGTAGGTCCTCATCCAGCTCAGGAAGAGGCTCACCGCCGCCGCGTCGGGCCGCACCTGAGTCACCTCGCTGCCGTCCCACCACGTCGCCGCCCGACCAAGAGCGTCTTCCATCGACAGCGGCTTCTTGAACCGGCGGGCATCGGTCACCACGTGCGCGAACTCAGCCACGACCTGCGGAGCGAGCGCGAACCCCTCGTTCGCGTGCTCGCGTGCAAGGCGCCGCGCAGATTCGTGTGAAGGGTGTTCCTTCACCTCGAACGCCACCAGGAACGAGGTGTCGATGCCAATCATCCGAGCATCTCGTCCATCAGGTCGTCATCCCGCTCAAGCGGCCGGACCACCCTCCCGACGCTCGCCGGCGCGTGATCGAAGACACTTCTGCCGGTGCCAAAGTGGCGCTCGGCGTACTCGGCCATCGCCTCCCTGATCAGCTCGCTCGCGCTCTGCTCACGTTCCTTCGCGCGACCCTGAAACGTAGCGTAGGTATCCTCAGCAACGTGGATCGTGATCGTTTTCATACATACATACTACCATATGTATATCTGTCCGACAACCAGACACCGCGCCCGAGGATGGTGGGAGCGGCGCCACCGTCGTGCCTACCTCACCCTACCGGCATTCCCGTCCACGCGGCTCCCCCTCGCTCCCGCAGGCGCGCGTCCCGCGCGCACGCTCCCGCTACCCCCTCGTAGGCCGGACGGTCGGTCCTCTCCTACGCGGTCGACTCAACGTTGATGACGACTTTGCCGCGAGCGCGGCGCGTTTCTAGATAGCGAATCGCATCGGCGGTCTGATCCAGCGTGTACCGGCGATCGATGAACGGCCGCAGCGCGCCGGCGTCCAGGAGCGATGCGATGATCTCCAGGTCCGCGCGGTTCGGGTGAGCCGTGAGATTGCCGAAGCTCCGGCCGCCCGACCTGGTGGCGAACCTGGCGGCGATCAGATTTGCGAACAGTCGGCCCATCGTGTCGAAGCCCATCAGCGCGCACGCGCCGGTTGGCGTGAGAACGCGCTTGAGTTCGGAGACTCGGCGATTGCCGACCGCGTCGAAGATGAGATCGTAGCGCGCATCGCCGCGGGTGAAGTCGGCCTGGGTGTAGTCGATTGCGTGATCGGCACCCGCCTGGCGGACCAGGTCCAGGTTTCGCGTGCTGCAGACGCCGGTCACATTGGCGCCGTGCGACTTTGCGATCTGTACGGCGAAGACTCCTACGCCTCCCGACGCGCCGTTCACCAGGACGTTCATCCCGCCACGGATGTGTCCGATGTCGCGCAGGCCCTGGAGCGCCGTCAGCGCCGCGACCGGCGTAGCCGCGGCGGCCTCCCACGACACCCCCGCCGGCTTGCGGGCGACGCACGAGGCGGGACACCGTGCGAACTCGGCGATCGCGCCGTGGCCTATCTCCCCGAACACCTCGTCGCCGATGGCGAGATCCGTGACGCCTGAACCCGCCTCGACCACGACGCCTGCGACATCGGCGCCAAGGACCGGGTGCTTCGGTCTGAGGAGTCCCTCGGTCAGCCTCAGGAACCGTGGCGTGCCGCGGAGCATGTGCCAGTCGAGCGGGTTGACCGATGCCGCGTGGACCCGGACAAGCACGTCGTCGGACCCGATCGACGGTCGACCTATGTCGCGGACAACGATGACGTCGGGCGATCCGTACCGCGGATAGGTCGCAGCCCTCATCACTCGTTGTCCTTCGTGTCGTCTTCTGTGTTGTCCTCCGCACTCTCGGCGCTCTCCGGACCGCGGCCGACTGCGGCATCCGTGCCGCGTTCCACGTCGGAGTCGGCCCGGATCTCCTCTTTGATGTACTCCCGCAGCTTCTTCTTTCGCTTTCGGTCCCCCCGGCTTCCGCTCTCCTTCGATCCGCTCCCGAAGTCCTTGAACAGGATCATCGAA
>RECL01000369.1 GCA_007694025.1 Spirochaetaceae bacterium | reverse complement strand
CGAACGCCTGGTAGAAGTTCACAGCCGAAGCAATGCCGATGTCGCCGATGATTCGAAGCGAGTTGAACACGTACGTGTCGATGACATCGACCGTTGGCTTCAGGATTCCGTTGGTCTCCAGCCGAGGGAGATGCCAGAACATCCCGAAGTCGCCTCTAAAAACCTGACCCAGAGCCAGTATGATGAGGATCGCAATGAGCGGACTTATAAGCGGAACCGAGATCCTGAACATCTCCTGAATCTTGGTCGCTCCGTCGATGCGAGCCGCTTCATAGTATACCGGATCAATACTCATCAAGCCGGCGTAGTAGACGACGCTGCTGAAGCCGATATCTTTCCAGATTCGGACAATGGTAAGGATCAGTGGCCAGTGCCTGGGAGAGTCGTAGAACCGGATCGGATCAGACCTGAAGACACGCACTAGTAGCGTATTCATCAGTCCGAACCTGTTGAGGACCGCATAGAGCATGTAGCCGACAACGACCCAACTCAGGAAGTAGGGAAGAAAGTAGATTGTCTGGTAGAACTTGAGTGCGGCGCGCCTTCGAATCTCGTTCATCGCCAATGCCAGAATGAGCGCGCTCGAGTTCACAGTTGCGATGAAGATGAAGTTCATCCCAACCGTGTTGCGCGTTACCCTCCACGCGTCGGGACTCGTGAAGAAGAAGCGAAAGTTCTCCAGTCCGACCCACGGAGAGCGGAAAATGCCCAGGCTGACCTGCAGCCGCTTGAACGCGATCAGCAGCCCGAACATCGGAATGTAGTTGAACAGAATGAGCAGGATCACTACCGGAAGCGCCATAATCAGAAGCTCGGACTGCATGCGGACATTCCTCCGCAGTCGGCCATGGGCTCGCTTCGCGATCAGTGGTGGATACTCGCGTAACGACTCGGACAAGTTCGCCTCCACGGTTGTTGTACCACGCGTCTGGCGTGGCCGATAGTGGCAGATGTACCAATATCAGTCACAAAGTGGAGCGTGCCGATTACTCTGTCATCAGTGACCGGTTACAGTGTCACACAGTGCTGTGCGGTTCGGCCTGCCGGCCCGAAGGTTATCTGAGGTCGTTCTCGATCGCCCAGAGCAACAGCCCGGCACGATCGTGGATGCCAATCTCTTCGTAGACTCGACTGACGTAGTTGCGGACGGTACGCTCGCTCAGGAACAGCCGATCGGCGATCATCGAGTTACTCTGATTGTCGAGCATCAGTTCCAGGATCTCCCGCTCTCTGTTCGTCAGGCTTTGAACCACGGCGGGTAGCTCGCCGTGGTCATGCCGAAGCTTCGCGTGATCGTCATGACGGTCCTGCCGTTCCCATGCCACTTGCTCGGCAAACTCGGCGGGCAGCAGAACGTTGCCGCTCAAAACGCTCTTGATGTTCTCTATCACGCTCTCTACGGGAGACTCTTTCAGGATGTAGCCCTTGACTCCAGCAGCGAGCGCCTTCTGTATCAGATCGATGTCCTTGAAGGTCGTGAGTACGACTATACGGATGTCCGGAACAAGAGTACGCAGACGCCGCGTTGCCTCCACGCCATCCATCGTCGGCATCCGGATGTCCATCAGAACGATGTCAGGCCGCAGGGTCTCCACGTCGCGAATCGCAGACCGCGGATCGTTGAACGAACCGACCACCTCTATCTCAGGATACCCGATCTTCACCAGGGTCGTGAGTCCTTCAAGAAAGATGGGATGATCATCGATGAGCATCAGTCGGATTCGGTCCACTCAGCCGGCCCGTCGACTCACAGTCGGTCCGCTCCAGGGAATGTCTACACCCATATCGAATCCCCTGCCTGGTTGACTCTGAAACACCACTGAGCCGGACAGAAGCCCTACGCGCTCCCTCACGCCACCAAGTCCGTTCCCGGGCTTCAGTGAATCCAATCCACGGCCGTTGTCTGATATCCTGAGAAGAATCAGCCCGCGCGCCTCTCTCCAGCTCATCGAAACGTCAACAAGCGTCGCCTCTCCGTGACGATACGCGTTCGTCAGCGCCTCCTGTATCACGCGGTAGACTGCGTCGCCGATCTCAGGGCTGACGCCCTCGAGGTTTGCAGTGAACTCGTGATCGACACGTATGCCCGTGCACTCGCCGAAGTACTCGCAGACCTGTATCCACCGACTTCGATAGGAGACGACCTTGTTCTCTTCGATCTCGGCACGTAGCGCGCCAACCTCTTTCCGGACTTCCTGCAACGCTTGCCGTGCGATAGTCTCCAGGTTCTGCAGGCGTTCCCTGGCCTCGGGATTCTCGACGAGCCTTCTGACGACGTCGAGCTGGACCATCAGCCCGGTCAGGGTGTACCCAACGGAGTCGTGGATCTCCCTTGCGACGCGGCGGCGCTCTTTGGTCATCTCGTGAATGCGGGCGCGATGGACCGTCTGCTCTACGCGCAGAATTACATCTGATAGCGTTGAGGCTGCAGAACGAGCCTGTCTGAACAACCGGGCATTCTCACTCGCGTCGGCAAGGACTCGAGCCGACGCGACTCTGGCGAACGTCACCGTCGTACCGGTCAGAAGCACGGTGACCGCAGCGGCTACTTCCCGCGTGATGAACACCACCATCCCGAGCGCGACGGTCAGGCCGATCAACACTACGACAGCACCTCTCCTGGACCAGGTGGCCGCTATCTGGACCATTCCGAACGCAGCGACTCCGAGCACCAGCCACTCGTGGCCACGCGCGGTCACCACCGTCGCGACGATCATGAGCGCACTCACAACGTTCAGCATCTGCGTACTCGACGATTGGCCGTGAACGAGATGAACCGTCAGAACCGCGGCAATGACGACGGCCGTCAGCAGCGGAACCAGCACGCCCAACACCCGCGGCGTCATCGGGAGCGCCAGGTTGGCAGACAGACGAACACCGTCGCCGGCGAGGAGTACCAGCTGAGCGATCAGAACGCAGAGCAGAATCGTCAGAGAAAGCCGGAGGCCGCGAACCGAGGTATGAGAAAGATCGATGCCCGAGTCTTGCACCATTGCTTGACTCGCACTCTAAGCCGTGTTTTAGTTGCGGTCAAGCTCAAGGATGCCGTCGATGAAAGTAACCTCGATCAGAACGACTCCGTACTGGTACCGGACCGACCGCCCGTTTGCGGACGTCAACTTCCCGGAGGGTCGCAGCGAGTGGTCCGGACTCGCGGTTTTCGTCGACACCGACGAAGGGCTCACCGGAGTCTCGATCGGTGGGAACGCCGCCGGGATCGAGGCGCTCGCACCGCTGGTGGTCGGTCGCGATCCGTCGGGAGTACGGGGCATCTGGAAGTCGATGGTGGACCAGGTGTTCAAGGGTGGAAATCGCGGCGCCATTACCGGAGCGATCGCCGCGATAGACGTCGCGCTCTGGGACCTCAAGGCGAAGGCGGCGGGGCAACCACTGTGGAAGATGCTCGGCGCGTCGGTTCCACGGGTGCGGGCGTACGCGTCCGATATCGGGTACTGCCTCTCCGACGACGAGCTTCGCGCCTTCTACGCGCGCATGGCCGCGCGCGGCGTGACCGCGGGCAAGCTCAAGGGCGGGATGGACCCGGATCGCGACATACGTCGGCTTCGCATCATGTACGAGGAGCTCGCGAAGGCGGTGCCCGCCGGTCGCGGCGGTTCGACGGAGCGGCCGACCGCTGCGCCAATCGAACCGCTGATCTGCATCGACGCGAACGAGTACTGGAACGCGAAACAGGCGATCCCTTACATCCGTACCCTCGAGCGCGCGGTCCCTCTGTTCTGGGTCGAAGAGCCAGCCGACCGATGGGACTACGAGGGACTGGCAAACGTCTCCCGTGCGGTGGAAGCCCAGGTCGCCACGGGAGAGAACCTGAACGATCCGAAGGAGATCGTGCCGCTACTCACTCACGGTGCGGTCGACGTCGTGCAGCCGAACGTGGGTCATAGCGGCATCACCGGAATGCTGATGATCGCCGACCTTGCGTACGGCTTCAACATCCCGGTCGCCGTGATGAACTCGCCCGGAAACTACCTGGCCCACGTCGCCGCGAGCATGCCGAACCACCTGATGATCGAGGTTGTCGACGCGGGACGCGACAACTGGTTCAAGGTCGACTGCCGAATCGAAGATGGCGAGGTGGTGCTGGGAGATCGCCCGGGACTCGGCTGGGAGACCGACCTCCACAAGCTCAGCGAACTGAGCCAGCCGCCGGAGCACCGGGACGCGTTCAACTTCGGGCGACGCAAGGGCGCGGGGATTCTCATCCACGGCGAGAATCGGTAGGGCACAGGAATGGCTATCGAGTTTCCCCGAACGGACGATCTGTGCGCGCCGCTGGTGTTCGGAACCGGGCGACTCCACGCGGGCGACCTGGCCAACGTCGAAGCGACCGTTCGAAGGGCATACGATCTGGGGATCCGCCACTTCGACAGCTCGGTAGGCTACGACAACTCGACGGCGCA
>RECL01000301.1 GCA_007694025.1 Spirochaetaceae bacterium | reverse complement strand
TACCGCGCGCTGGAGTCGGAGGTACGAGTTCCGGTAGGCGCTCCCGGCTCCGTGTTGACAATCGCTTCGCCGCTGGATATGCTCCGTGCGGATTCATCGATGGACAGGTAGACATCCTTCAGCAACGACAGACGTAGTCGGTCTCGCTTCAGCAAAGGAAGTCTTATGTCCAGAAGAACATCTCCTCTCGACCTACCACCTGTAACCTATTCGCTCTTTCACGCCGTCGCGCTGCCGGTGCGGTGCGCGCCCGGGGCGGCTCTCCTGTACGCGCTCCTCGACCTTGTTTCCGCCGCCATCACACCGATCGGCGCGCTCGTCGTCGGGCGTTTCATTGATGCAGCCATTGCGGCGATCTCCTCGGGCGCACCGACCTCCGATGTCTATCGCTATCTCGCGCTCGTCGCTTTGATCGCCGCGTACCAGTGGGTCAAGCAGGCGCTTCGTGACCTGGCTAACCTGCGGCTGACGCTCGCTCTCCGGGAACGCTATCGAACCGCGCTTACGCTCAAGCGCACAAGGCTCGCGTACCGTCACGTGGATGACGCAGGAACGTGGGATCTCATCCAGCGAGTCGCCGTGGATCCGGAAGGTGGTGCACTCAAGGAGGCGTATCACCACGTTGTCGATCTGGTTGCGTTTGTGATCAAGGTAGGCGGTCTGCTTGCGATACTCACGTCGATCGTCTGGTGGGCCGGTGCGGGCGTGATCGCGATCTCCGCGCTGACGCTTGCGACGGGAATCCGTGGCGGAAAGCGTCAGTACGACGCCGAACGGCGTGTGGCGCAGTTCGATAAGCGGGTCGACTACTTCGGGGCGGTCCTGCTCGGTCGCGATGCCGCGGAGGAGCGAGCTCTGTTCGGTGTCACCCGGGTTGTCGGCCGGCATTGGCGGGCCGCCTTCGACGCGGCGACGCGCGACCGACTCGTGACGCGGGTACGCTGGTACGTGAGTGCGTATCTGGGCAACCTGATAACGCAGGGGTCGTGGATCTTCGTCATGATCGTGCTTCTCCGTCCGCTTGGAAGCGGCGCTGTTTCGATAGGGCTCTTCATAGCGCTCACCCAGGCGTTCACGAACCTGGATATCGTGTGGGGTTTCATGCAGACCGTGCATGGTCTCTCTTCGGACGCCGAGTTCTTCAAGGACCTCACCGCATTCCTGTCGCTCGGTGAGGCGGAAACGGCTCGATGCCGCACCACCGAAAGACCGGCTCCTGCGCTCGCTGAAATCGAGCTGCGCGGTGTCTCATTTTCGTATCCCGGCGACAACCGTCCGGTGATCGACGGCCTTTCGTACACGTTCCGGCCCGGCCGCCACTACGCGATCGTCGGTGCGAACGGCGCCGGCAAGACAACGCTCGTCCGGCTGCTCACCGGGCTCTACGCCCCGGACTCGGGCTCGGTTCTGGTCAACGGACAGCCTCTTGTTCACTACGGGGCTGAACAACTGAGCCGGTTCTACTCGGTCGTCTACCAGAACTTCGCCCGCTACCAGATATCGTTGCACGACAATATCACGCTCGGCTGTTCGATCGGGCCGATGGACGATGCCGGGAGTATCGGCGAGGAGGACCGGATCGAGTACGCGCTGCACGCGGCGGGGCTTTCGGGAGTCGTAGAGCGTCTGCCTTCAGGGATCGATACGCCGATCGGCAAGCTCGACGCCGACGGCATCGATCTCTCCGGCGGCGAGTGGCAGCGCGTTGCGATCGCGCGCGCGCTTGTTCGACCCTCACTGGTGAAGATTCTCGACGAGCCGACCGCCGCGCTCGATCCCGTCGCTGAGAGCGAGCTCTACGACCTCTTTCACCGTGTGACCCAGGACACGACGACGATACTTATCAGCCACCGCCTGGGCGCGACGCGCATCGCCGACGAGATACTCGTGCTCGACGCGGGCCGCATCGTCGAGTCCGGTTCGCACGATGAGCTGATGCGGCGGGCTGGTCTCTACGCCACGATGTTCGCGAGCCAGAGGAGTTGGTATGAAGCAGCAACCTGATCATGAGCCGCGGGCGAAGTTTCACATCGTAATCGCACGCATGGTTGCGCTGACGGTGCGCACCGCGCCGTGGGGCTTCGTCCTTTTTGTGACGTCGTCGCTTCTGTTCACGGCGCTCCTGGTCGCGGATCTGCACTTCGTACGAGTGCTGGTGAACCAGCTTCCGCGCTATGTCGAAGGAAGCCTGGACTACCGATCGGTCCTGGAAACCGTGATCGTGCTCGGGACCGTGAGCGTCCTGTTCATGATCATGAACGGATGCGCGAACCTGCTCTACGAGTTCCTTGAGAAGCGCGTGGCAGGACGGATGACGCTGGCGATGGCCGACAAGGCGACCCGTGTAGACCTTGTCCGGTTCGAGTCATCGGTCCTCTACGACACGATCGAAAAGGCAGCGAACGGTTGCGAGCGCAGCTTCTCCGCGATGGAGGCCGTCGTCTTCTCCATCATCTTCCACGGCGGCTACTTCCTCTTCCTGGGCCTCTACCTTGTCCGGCTGGAACCGCTCCTTGTGCTCGGGATCTTCGCGAGTTTCCTGCCGGTCGCGCTTTCGCGCTACGTGCGCACCTCTGCGTTCTACCGGACCGAAGGTCGCGTGGCCATTCACAGGCGCCGGATGCAACATTTCGAGGCGTGCATGACCGATCGCGAGTATCTCTGTGAGACCCGAACGGCCGACGCCACATCGTACTTCATGGGGCGCTACCGTGCCTCGCTTGCCGAGTACAACCGGGAGCTGTGGATGACCGAGACCCGCACGGCGGCGATAGATCTTGCGCTGAAGGTCCTCACGCTCGCGGGCTACGTCGGGGTTCTCCTGCTGCTGGTACACCTGCTGTTCACAGACTCGATCTCCGCCGGGCTGTTCGGCGCGGTCTACTTCGCGCTTGCGAACATCTTCAAGTGGTTCGAAGAGCTGTTCGGCAGGCTCGGTTGGGCTCACGAGAGTTCCGCCTTCGCCGGAAACTACTTCTCCTACCTTGCGGCTCCTGAACACGCGTACGGGACTCAGACGCTTCGCCGTGATGCGCCTATCGCGCTCGATGGTGTTCGCTTCACCTATCCCGGGGCCGACGCGCCCGCGGTGGACGGCGTCTCGCTGCTCATCCCGCGTGGCCAGACGATCGCGATCGTCGGGAGAAACGGTGCCGGCAAGACTACGCTCGCGCGCCTGATCGGGGGTCTGCTGGCTCCCGACACGGGACGCGTGACAATCGGCGACGTCGACCCGCGCGCGGCGTCGCGCGAATCCGCCACCGCCGGGCTCTCCGCGGTCTTTCAGCGCCACCAGCGTTACCGGCTGTCGCTCTTCGACAACGTCACCATCAGCGAACCGCCACAGGAGGGTAGCGACTCAGGATACGACGACCCGTCCACGCGCGCGCGCGTCGACCTGGTGCTCGACCAGGCCGGACTGGGCTCACTCGTCAATCGCCTTGAGTCAGGGGTGGGGACGACCCTGTCGAAGGAGTTCGGCGGCACCGAGCTTTCCGGCGGCGAGTGGCAGCGGGTCGCGATCGCACGCGGACTCTACCGGTCGCACGACGCGATCATCCTCGATGAGCCCACGGCCGCTATCGATCCGATCGAAGAGACTCGCGTCTTCCGCGCCTTCGTCGAGGCATCGCGCGGGCGCACCGCGGTGATCGTGACGCACCGCCTTGGGAGCGTCCGCGCCGCGGACCGGATCGTGGTCATGGACGCCGGACGCGTCGTGGAGGACGGGACGCACGATGCTCTGATGAGCGCCGACGGGATCTACGCCCGGATGTTTCGCTCGCAGGCACGATGGTACGATCGGCACGGCGATCAACAACCGCCGCCAGCCGAATAGCCACGGCCTCACCATCGTGCTACGCTCGGCCAGATATGCTGATGGTCCGCGAGCGGCAGTTCTACATTCGGTTGGTGACGCTCGCGGCGCCGCTCGCGCTGCAGAGCGTGATCACGTTCTCCGTCGCTCTCGCCGACAACATCATGGTCGGGCAGCTCGGCGCGCTCGCGCTCTCCGGGGTCTTCGTCGCGAACCAGATTCAGACCCTGCTCCACATGCTCGTGATCGGACTCGTGTCGGCGCTCCTGATTCTGGGGTCTCAGTTCTGGGGCAAGCGCGAGGCGGACAAGGTCACGACGATCATCGGCATCGCGTTCAAGCTCGGCGTAGGTTCGGGGCTGGTGATCACGATGGTGACGCTGCTGTGGCCGGGCGGCGTGCTGCGCGTGTTCACCGATGAGGTCGACGCGCTTGAGCAGGCGCGCTCCTACCTGGTCATTATCCGCTGGTCGTACCTCTGCTTCTGCGTGACGCAGGTCCTGGTCGGGGCGATGCGCTGCGTAGAGCGCGTGCGCATCGGCATGTACCTGTCGATCATGACCTTCGTCGTCAACGTCTCGCTCAACTGGGTACTCATCTTCGGGAACCTGGGCGCCCCGGC
>RECL01000151.1 GCA_007694025.1 Spirochaetaceae bacterium | reverse complement strand
AGATCATCCATGGTCGAGTCGGTCTCATCGATGAAGTAGATCGGTGCGTCGGCGATCGGAGACCTCTCGGCAAGCAGATGCATGGCCCAAATGTACTCATCCACCGCACGCGCGGCACGTTCGCGTCGAACCTGTTGTCACAACGGCAGCGCTCGCTCATAGTGGCATGGTGCAGACCAACCCGCTGTCGACAGGACTCGACGGAACCGAACCCGCCCAACCACTCGCGCTGTTCATTTTCGGCGTAACCGGCGATCTGACGCGGGCCAAACTGATCCCGGCGCTCTATTCGCTTTTCGTCGACGGCAGGATCGGTGACGCACGGATCATCGGGTTCGCGCGTCGCGACTGGTCGCGCGACCATTTCCGCAGCCAGGCCGAGCAGATGATACGCGGTCAGCGTGGAACGGCCGAACAGCGGCAACGATTTCTGTCTCAGCTCGACTATCTGCAGTCGACATTTGAGGACGACGCCGGCTATCGACGGATGCCCGACTTCGCAGAAGGATACCGCAACCGGCTCTACTACCTGTCGACGCCGCCCGACGCGTACCCGACGGTCATCGACCGGATCGGCCGGAACGGGCTTGCGGACCCCGAACCCGACGGCTACACACGGATCATCGTCGAAAAACCGTTCGGTCGCGACCTGGAGTCGGCGATCGCGCTGAACGCGACGCTGATGGAGCACTTCGAAGAGAATCAGGTCTACCGGATCGACCACTATCTGGGCAAGGAGACCGTCCAGAACCTGATGATGCTCCGCTTCGGGAACGGCATCTTCGAGCCCGTCTGGAACAACCGGTACATCGACCACGTCCAGATCACGGTCGCAGAGAGCGCGGGGGTCGGAACTCGCGGCAACTACTACGAGAGTTCGGGCGCGCTGCGCGATATGATCCAGAATCACGCATTCCAGCTGATGGCGGTGACCGCGATGGAACCGCCGAACGATACGGCGCCCGACAGCATCCGCGATGAGAAGCTCAAGATCATCAGATCGCTCGATCCGGTGACGCACCGTGAGCCGGCGTCGCACATCGTCCGCGCGCAGTACGCGTCGGGCGTCGTCGACGGCGAACCGGTAGCCGGGTATCTGGACGAAGACGGCGTTGACCCGCACAGCACCACCGAGACGTACGTCGCGCTGAAGGTGTACCTGGATACGTGGCGCTGGGCGGGCGTACCGTTCCTGATCCGGACCGGGAAACGCCTGTCGCGCAAGATCACGGAAGTATCGGTCCACTTCAAGCACCCGCCGCTGCGGCACTTCTCGGGCTCGCGCCACGCGCCCGAGCGCAACGTGCTCGCGATCCGGATTCAGCCCGATGAGGGGGTGACACTCAAGATGAACGCGAAGATTCCAGGACAGTCGGGTGGCGCACGGCCGGTCCTGATGGACTTCAGCTACGGGACCTCCTTCGGCAGCGGCGTTCCGGAGGCGTACGAGCGGCTCCTGTTCGACGCGATGAAGGGCGACAACACGCTCTACACCCGGCGCGACGAAATCGAGTCGAGCTGGTCATTCATAGATCGCATCCTGGAGCACTGGGGCACGACCGACGTCGCGAGCGCGTCTGCGCCAGCGCCTGCGCACGCGCACGCGCTCGCGCAGTATCAGGCGGGCACAACCGGTCCCGACCAGGCGCACGCGCTGCTCGGCGGCGATCGCCGGCGTTGGAGGACGTTGTGAAAGTCGACGTACCGGCGGTCGAAGCGGAGCTCGCACGGATCCAGCGCGAGCTGACGCACTCCGAGGTCCGCACCAGCCTGTTCAACCTGGTCGTGATGAGCCGCGACGCGCGGCGCGCGATGGCCGACGATGCGCTGAACTACCTGCTCGGCAAGCGGGCGGCGCGGGTAATCCACATCGTCAGCAGCGATCGCGACACCAGTGCGATCGAGGTATCCGCCCGCTGTTTCATCGACGCAGAGCACAAGGGCGTCTGTTTCCAGGAGATCGTTATCACCAACGGTGGCGACCGCGCCGGTGGCGCGCCAGGAAGCTGGACGCCGCTTCTGGTCCGCGACATCCCGACGTTCGTGCTGTGGCTCGACGCGATCACGAGCGACGATCGGCTGTTCGCGCACACACTCGCCCAGTGCGACAAGCTGATCGTCGACAGCGACCATTCGGTCGCGCTCGCGGACGAGCCGGACGCGCTCACAAGAACGCTCGCGCAAGTGGTTCACGACGGCATGCCGGTCGCAGACTTCAGCTGGAAGCGGCTGCGGCCGTACCGCAGGCTGACCGCCGCCGCGTTCGACGCTCCGGACCGACGGGGAGCGCTCTCGCACATCAGCCGCGTCGTGATCAGCGGGCTGCGTACGGTGGAAACGCGTCTGTTCGGCCTGTGGCTTGCCGACCGCCTTGGTTGGCGCGAGCCGGACTTCGCGACGGTCGACCGGTTTGTCGACGCGCGCACGCGTCCGGTAACGATCGAATCGGCGCAACCCGATCCCGGATGTGCGGTGTCGGTCGGGTTCGAGACGACCTCCGGCGACCGTATCGACGTGAGCGCGGGCGAAGACGGGTGCTCGGACATCGAGTACCCCGACGGCGACCAGGCGTCCGGCATTGTATCGGTCCCGTCGGCGGGCGAAATCCTGCTCGAAGAGGTCGACGCGGTGTACGCAGATGAGCTCTACGCGGCCGCGCTCGCCGTCGTTCGGCGCGCCTGAGGCGGTTGCTATTCGCCGCGTGCTTGTGTAAGTTTATGCATTAACGCAGGCATATTGTTACGCGCGACGAACCGGAGGAGAGCATGAGGGATCGTTCTGAGCGGCTGAAGCGCGTCCGGGAGATCATCCGGGAAGAGCGGATCACGAGTCAGGAGATGCTGCTCGGGCACCTCAAGCGTGACGGCTTCACGGTGACGCAGGCGACGCTGTCGCGGGATCTGAAAGTGCTCAGAGTAGGCAAAATGAGTGAAGGCAGCAACGGATACTACTACACGCTTCCGACCGAGGAAGAGCTCCGCGAGAGCGAAAAGAACTATATCCTCGATCTGCACCGCGGCGCGATCTCGATCGATTTTTCGGGGAATCTCGCGATCATCAGAACCGTCACCGGCCACGCCGACACCGTCGGCATCGCGCTCGACAACCTGGGGTTTCAGGAGATCCTTGGAACCGTTGCGGGCGACGACACCGTGCTGGTCGTGCTGCGCGAAGGTACGTCCACCGACGCGCTGCGAAAGAAGATCGCCGAGCGCGTCCCCGAGTTGGGGGAGTAGATGACGGCCGTCATACTTGGCGCCACCGGGTACACCGGGATGGTGCTGATGCGAATCCTCGCGGATCACCCTGAAATCGACTCGATCGTTCCGGTGTCGCACTCGAGCGCCGGAACGCCGGTTACCGACGTCGACCCCGGACTGGGGTCGGCGATCGCGGCGAAGCTCGTAACAACCGGCGGCCGTCTGGTCGCGATCGATGACGCCGCTCCGGATGCTGCCGACGTCGTCTTTTCCGCGTTGCCGCATGGCGCGTCGGCGGATATAGCCGGCCCGCTCGCCGGGCGCGTCCCGATCATCGACCTGTCGGCCGACTTCCGGCTTGCCGATCCGTCGCTCTACCAGACGGTCTACGGAGCGCCACACCCGCATCCCGATCTCCTTGCGCGGTCGGTGTACGGGCTGACCGAGTGGTACCGTGAAGACGTCCGGACCGCCGATGTCATCGCGAACCCGGGATGCTACCCGACAGCGACGCTGCTGCCGCTGTTGCCCTTCGTCGACGTCATCCGGTTTCCGGTCATCGTGAACGCGCTGAGCGGTATCTCCGGCGCCGGAAGGAAGGAGACCCGCGACCTGCTGTTCAACGAGCGGTCTGAGAACATGAACGCGTACAACCCGGGCCGCGCGCATCGGCACGTCCCCGAGATCGAGCAGGCGCTCCGCATTCCGCCCGGCGCGCCGCAGACCGCAAGCGTCGTGTTCACGCCGCACCTGGTTCCCGTGAAGCAGGGGATGATTGTGACGACGGTCGCCGAGCTGTCACAGCCGCTGTCGCAGCAGGAGGCGGCGGACCGGCTCGCCACCGTGTACGCCGATGAGCCGTTCGTGCGCCTGAGCCCGCGCGCTGTCCCGCAATCCCGCGACGTGCGCTCTACGAACCGGTGCGACATCGCGGTCAAAGTACTCGAGTCGGACTCGCGGCTGATGCTCTTTTCGGCGATCGACAATCTCTACAAGGGCGCGGCCGGACAGGCGGTCCAGAACATGAACGTTCGGCTTGGGATCCCGGAAGCCACCGGCCTTCGCATCCACGGCGAGTTCTAGAGCAGCGGAGCACCGCGATGAATCAGAAGGGAGTCAATCAGGAGGGGTCGCTCGTCGTGAAACTCGGCGGCAACGCAGCGGCGTTCGACGACGCGATGCGCGCGTTCGCGAGCGAGTTGCGCCGCGTGCACGAGCGCGCGGTCGTGGTTCACGGCGGAGG
>RECL01000222.1 GCA_007694025.1 Spirochaetaceae bacterium | reverse complement strand
GCGCTTCCGATTCACGTTCCGCCTGGTCCCGCCTGCGAGCCGATCGCAGCGACGATGGTTGCTGCGCTGACCGCGTTCAGGACCGACGCGTTGCTCGCGCGGCTGAAGCTCTGGGAGGCGCTCGTGCTTCTGTCGCATCTCAGTGAACCCGACCGCGCAGGGCCGGCCGTACACCCGGCGGTCGAAGCCGCGCTCACCTGGATCGATCTGCACCTCCCCGAGCCGTGCACGCTTGGCCGCATCGCCGAAGAGTCGGGAGTGTCGGTGACCCACCTGAACCGCCTCTTCGCCGGGTCTCTGGGGGTGAGCGTGATGCGCTACCTGCGTAACCGTCGGATGGAGCTTGCGCACTACCTGCTCATCACAACCGGACTCGCGGTCAAGGACGTCGCCTACCAGGTCGGGATCCCCGACCTCCACGCGTTCAACAAGCTGTGCAAAGCCTACTTCGGGCTGTCGCCAACGGCGATTCGCCGACCGTAGCGCGGGCAGTCCGATCACCGCGACACCCGTACGCCTCTCTGCTATCATGGGCGGCGATGACCGGACCGAGCTCAGCCTGCCGCCACATCCTTGGCGTCGACATCGGCGGAACGACGATCACTCTCTCCGTGTGCCGGGAGCAGCCCGGTGACCTGCCGCTCCTCCTTGAGAGCGTCGCGATCAAGACGCGCGATGCGCCCGACGCAGACTCGATCCAGCGCGTGCTCACCGAAGGATCGCGCGCTCTCCTTGCGCGCCACGACGTTCGGGCAGACGCGTGCGGGATCAGCTGCGGAGGGCCGCTCGACCCCGCGCGCGGACTCATCCTCTCCCCACCGAACCTGCCACCCTGGGGGACGCTTGAGGTTGTGCGGATCATCGAAGAGTCGCTTGAGGTGCCCGCGCAACTGCTCAACGACGCCGACGCGGGCGCGCTCGTCGAGTGGCGGTTCGGCGCCGGCGTAGGGGTGCGCCACGTGCTGTTCATCACGCACGGGAGCGGGTTCGGCGCCGGTATCATCGCCAACGGAGCCCTCTACCAGGGAAGCGGACAGGCAGGTGAGATCGGCCACGTACGGCTTGAGCGCTCGGGCCCGGTCGGGTACGGGAAGAGCGGCTCAATCGAAGGGTTCTGCAGCGGAGGCGGCATCGCGCAGCTCGCGCAGGTGGCAGCGGTCGAGCAGTACCAGCAGGGGCGTGAGGTCGCGTACTGCGACGGAGCGCACCGCGTGCACCTGATCCGTGCAGAGGACGCCGCGCGCGCTGCGGTCGACGGCGATCCGGTTGCGCGCGATGTGTTTGATCGAGCCGGCGACTACCTTGGGCGCGCGCTCGCGCTTCTGGTCGACCTCTTCGCGCCCCAACGTATCGTTCTGGGCGCGGTCTACCAGCGCGCGCAGGCGCTGATAGAACCGTCGATGCGCCGAGCGCTCGCGCGCGAAGCGCTCGCGAGCTCGCTTGACGCGTGCGAAATCGTTCCCGCGCGGTTCACCGGCGAGCTACGCCACCTGGCCGCGTACGCGGCGGCGACGTACCGTGACCCATTTGCAGACCTGCAGGGTCACTGACACTTCCGGGCGTTCAGCCACCCCTCGAATACCGCAACGACGTTCTGTGGTCGCGCGCCCGCGCCAAACTCGCACTGCGCGATGCATCCGCCGTCACGGAAGAGCGATCGGTAGACGTGTTCCACCGCCTCCTCTACCTCCTGTGGCGATGCGTCGACAAGAAGGTGCTGGCGGTCCACTTCGCCCCAGAACGTGATCGACCCGGCAAACTGTTCCAGGCGATCGACGCCCATGCAGAATAGCTGAGAGTTGATCGCGTCCAGCCCCAATTCGATCAGATCGGGGTAGATCGCGACGATGTGCCCGTCGGAGTGCATGAACGCGCGCTTGTCGTGCCGGTGAGCGATCTCGATGTAGTCGCGGTAGAGCGGCTTGAAGATGCTTCGCCACAGATCGGGTGAGATCAGCAACGCGTTCTGAGCTCCCCAGTCGTCCATGAAGAAGAGCGCGTCAACGTCGGTGCGCGCCCACTCTTCCATGAGCTCGCAGTAGAACGAGTGCATCTGTGAGATGAACGAGCCAAGGCCAGCCGGGATGTCGACCAGGTCCATGTAGAGATTCTCGGTTCCCCTGATGAACTGCAGCTGTTCGAACGGACGGGCGATCACCGGCGACACGACGAAGGTGTCCGTCGCGCGGCAGAACTCGTTCGCCGCCTCCCGGTCGAACGAGAGTCGTTCCCGCGGGATGTGCACCCGGTCCAGATGCTCCCAGTCGTCGTCGGTGACCAGCGGCTCCTTGACCTCGCCGATGATGCCGTCGGTCGCCTGTACGAACTTCGCGCCCCACGCGTCGGTGAAGGTGCCGCGCGCGTACGGGTCGCCGTGCTCACGGGTCGGCGTCGCAAGCCGTTCGGGCGCCGTCGACAGATCCGCCGGAAACCTCCGCCGGATCGCCTCCACCTCCTGCGGATAGCGGCCGAGCGCCCACGGAAGCGTCCACAGATCCCGCGGGACCCGATCCGGCCCCGCGAAGTCGAGCGTTTCCTCAACCAGGCTTCGTCCGTTCATCGCTTCTCCTCAGCGGGATTATACGGCCGTTTCTCTCGACGTGTCAGCGAGCTTTCGGGTGCTCTCATGACAACCCGCTGCACCAGGCTCGCTGACACCTTCGACTGCTCCGGTGTAGAGTGGTGCCGGGCGCGCGGCGCGTGATCACTCGGGAATGGAAACGATGAATACCAGACAACTCGAGTTCTACGGTGTCGACCGGATTCCCGCCGCCTTAGGCGGTCGGTCGGTCGGCGTGATCGGGGACTTCGTGATCGACGCCTACTACTACATCGATCAGTCGCAGAGCGAGATCTCGATCGAAACAGGGCTGCGGACACGGGCCGTCAAGGCGATCGATATAAGACTCGGGGGAGCCGGCAACGTCGCGCGGAACCTCGCGTCGCTCGGCTTCCGGACGGTGCGTGCGTATGGCGTCGTCGGTGACGACCTGTTCGGAAGAGAGCTGGTGCGCCTGTGCGATCAGGAGGCGATCGACACGACTGGCCTGGTGACCCAGTCTGAGCGGTGGACAACCGGTGTCTACACGAAGCCGTGCGAGGACGGCGTCGAGTTCGAGCGGCTCGACATCGGTAACTTCAACCGGCCCGATCCGGCGGTCTGCGCAGAGGTGCTCCGCAGGCTCGAGGCTGACTTGCCCGAACTGGACGTAGTGATAGTCAATCAGCAGCTGCTTTCATCGCTTCACACGGCGGACGTTCGTCGGAGGCTTGCCGACCTGAGTACCCGCACCGTGTTGATCGTCGATTCACGCCATCATCCCGACGACTTCGGTTCGGCGCTGCGCAAGCTCAATCTGGACGAAGCGTGCGCCGTCCTGGGGCGTGTCCCCGACCGAAGTGGTCTATCCGACGCGCCTGGGATCGCCCGGGAGCTCGCGTTGCGATGGGCCGCCGATGTCGTCGTAACGCTCGGAGCCGACGGGTGCGTCGCCTGCGGTGCCGGTGCCGCCACGTCAATACCCGGCATGCACGTCGTCGGTGAGGTCGACACGGTCGGGGCCGGCGACGCGATGACCGCCGGGCTTGCCTGCGCAATCGCCGCGGGAGAGGCGGTTGATAAAGCGGCTTACTTCGGCAATCTGTGCGCAGGGCTGTCGGTTCGAACCCGCGGCACGGGTCGCGTGTACGCCGAAGAGGTGGCTCTCGCCTCGGCCGCGCCCGACTTCCGGTACCGGCCTACGATCGCCTACCAGAGCTCGAACCGGCGCCACCACAACGGTAGCGAGATAGAGGTCGTGACCACGCTACCCGCGGTCAAGCGTCGCATCGCCGTCTTTGACTTCGACGGGACGATTTCCACGCTGCGCCAGGGGTGGGAAGAGGTGATGCACGCGTTCATGATCCGCATGATCCTGGGGCCTGCTGCCGATCGCGTGCCTCCCGCAAAGCGCGAATCGATAGACGTCGAGGTGCGATCGTACATCGACCAGTCGACGGGTATCCAGACGATCACCCAGATGAAGGAGCTTCGCCAGATGATCCTTCGTCACGGCTTTGTGGACCCCTGTGAACTCCGTGAACCGCTCTGGTACAAGGAGCGGTACCGGGAGGAACTGTCGGTGAGCGTTGAGGCGAGACTGCGCAAGGTCCGCGACGGCGAACTCTCACCGGGTGATGTCACTATCAAGGGTGCGCTTGGCTTCCTGGAGCTTCTTTCCGCGCGCGGCTTCACGCTCTATCTTGCGAGCGGCAGCGATGAGCCGGACATCAGACGGGAAGCCGAGGTGCTCGGCTGCGCTCACCTGTTCGACGGCGGGATCCACGGGTCACGAAACGATGAGGCTGCCGACCCGAAGCGCATCGTGCTCGATCGGCTGCTTTCATCGATCGATGGCGCGGCAGAGGGGTTGCCCGTCATCACCTTCGGCGACGGCCCGGTGGAGATCCG
>RECL01000368.1 GCA_007694025.1 Spirochaetaceae bacterium | reverse complement strand
CGCGGCCAGCTTCTGCTCGGACACCGGGGCGGCGAAGGTGAGCACCACCCTCGATCCAACCGGGTTTCGCGGTTCGACGAAGAACCCCGACTGCAGGTAACTGCCGTCCGTGATCTCGAGCGCGAACGGCTGGCCCGCGTGGTCGGCGACGCTCTCCCATCGCTCGATCGCGGGAAGCGCCGCGCCCGCGGGCGGATTGCGGAGCACCGTCTCCCCGGTGAAGCCCGCCGAACCCGGGTCCACCGGGCTGAAGAAGGGCCGACAGCCTGAGAGCGCGATCGCAGTAAGCACGAAAGTTACGGCAACCCGCGACCAGAGACGAGGATCGATGCTGATACGTCGGGAATCACCCCCCGACGTGCGGGCGCATACCATCCGCTATCCTGAGTAGACCGATTACCCATACCATAGCAGATTTCGTACCGAATTACTCGAAGTTTGTCAGAAAAAACGCATTACGTGCAGGATGTCTACTCGCACGCGGAACGGCGCACGGGCGACCACCGTACGACTCACCGTTTGATGGCTACCTGCGGCGTTGGCGGTAGAGGTCGCGCTGGAACCGATCGCCGATGCTCCACGCGGCGGTACGCGCGACCCGCTCGATTCCGGCAGCGATCTCCTGCTCGTCCAGATCGGCGAGCATCGCTGCGGTGAACACGTTGCCGGCCGCGGTCGGGAGTCCGAAGAGCGCAGGGCTGACGCGCTGCTCCTCGCTGAAGTCGTACCGCCAGATGCGATCGCTGGCCGCAGGATCGAACATCTCGACCCGGCCTTTGAGGACGAACCGAATCGAAGAACCGGCCCGCCCCGCGTCGATGCCGTACTCACGGACTCGTACGTTCACCGTGTAGGTCGCGTCGCGCGCCGAATCGACGACCGGCATATCCAGAGCGTCGGAGTAGAACGACGACAACTCGTCATCGATGATCCGGGCCAGATCGAGGTTGCGCATCGCGGCGTCCATTCGCTGCTGCGCGCGAAACGCCTGGTCGGCCTTGGCTGCCGTCGTCCCGATGCTGATGATGCTGCCGACCGGATCGTTCGCGTCGATCGTGACCGAGTAGTTGGCCTTCACCCGGGCATCGGGCGCGACCCGCACGACGATCCGAACCGGCTCTCCTTCGATCGGTCTCTCCGCGAGCTTGCGCGATACGCAGCCTGCGAGCACGACCACGCTCATGAGCGAGATGACTATCGTGTTCGTGATTGCGGATCGGTTAACTCGTTTCATTCGCTGCTCCTGCGTCCCCAGTCGTGCTGTCCGTCACTATAACACTACGCATCAGATTCGGTGTCACCGATTCCCGCGCTTTCGGTTGCCCCAATTCTCCTAATATGACTATTTTAATAGTATGAATCGTATCTTGGCGACCAGATCTGTTCTTCTGCTGATGATAGTCCTGCTGGTTGCTGCCTCTTGCGCGACCGGTAGCGATCCGACGCGACTCGATGGACCGAACCCGATCCTGGACAGCGGTTCGGTCGTCTTTCAGGGACCCGACGCGAATATCTTCGTGATCGCGTGGGACCGGTCGCAGCCGATCCGGCTGACCAGCGGCGCGATGGCCGGTCGACTGAGCTATCCTGCGTACGCGTGGGCCGGCGATCGGGTAGTCTACGTCGCTCACGATCGCTCAGCCGACGGCCGGCTCACCGCGGCGTTCTACACCGCCGTACCCGGCGGACGGTCCGTCCGTGTCTGGCGCGACGACTCGGTTGCTCCGTTCTTTCTCTATCCGTCTCCCGACGGGTCCCGCGTCGGGTATCTCGGTGGAAGCGCCGGGACGACCGGTTTCAGGATGGAGAGCGTCGATCTGGGCAACCGCCAGCGTGTGGTCCACGGTGTCGGGCAGCCCTTCTACACCGCGTGGTCACCGTCCGGAACGCAGATCGTCTCGCACATCAACGGCGCGCCCGGGCGCGCCGCGGCGCTCCGAATCGACGATGTCGACACCCTTCCGCGCATAGGACGCGCCGGCGTTCCTTCGCCGAGCGATCCTTCGCCGAGCGTTCCTTCGCCGCTGGGCTCCACCGCGGCGCCGCGCTTGCCGCTTCGGCCCGGCGCGTTCCAGACGCCGGCGTACAATGCGGACGGCAGCCGGATCGCGGTCGTTCTGCGCAACGGCGCAGGGTCGGGTATTCACTTTCTGGACGCGACCGGCGAAGACCTGGGAAGGCTGGCCGACACGCGAGGCGCAGTCGCGATGAGTTTCGCGCCCGACGGGAACAGCATTTCGTACATCGACGGGGGCTATTCCGCGACCGGTTCCGTTGTGGGGCCGCTCGTGGTGGCCGGGGCGACGAACCGTCGCCTGAGCGACGCCGCGACAGCGTTCTTCTGGTCTCCTGACTCGTTGAAACTCGTCTTCTTTGAACCGTACCTCACGCGCGACGGGTCACCAACCTTGATGTACAGGGTGCGGATGTACAGCGTGATCGACCGACAGGTGTTCACGGTCGCGACGATGCGCCCGGCACAGAGCTTCACTCAGCAGATCGTCCCGTTCTTCGACCAGTACGCTCGTGGATACTCGATCTGGTCACCCGACAGCAGGCTTCTGGCGCTGAACACCGTGTCGATCGCCGGGTCGGAGGTTATCCACCTGGTCGACACCGACACCGTCGGACCATTCGACTTCATCCGCGTCAGCGCTTCCGGTTCGTCGGACACCGAAGCGCTCGGGCTCGTCCCGGGCGAAGGGGTGCGGTCGCGGCCGCTCGCCTTCGGCAGCAACCCGTTCTTCGCGCCCGAGTAGTCCTGGCCGCCGGCGCGCGCATCACCGTCCACAGACGCATCACGGCGATCCGCGCGCCGATCTGGATGTGCAGACCCAAACCTTAATATATTCCTCATCATGGGCTCATCGTACGGTAACACGGGCGAACGACCCTTCCCCCCAAGGAGATCACGATGGAATACCCAAGAAGAAGGCACGCCCGGCACGGCTCGATCAGGAACGGAGTTCTGGTCGCAGGCCTGGTGCTGCTTTGTGCCACAACGCTTTTCGCGACCGGCACGCAGCAGATGGCTGCGCCCGCCGCACCGGTAACGTTCACGCTGTCGATGAATACCGACCCCGACTCGCTCGATCCGCATCGGTCGTCGGCGTCGATAACCGAACAGATCATGCTCAACGTGTTCGACGGGCTCGTCAACCCGACGCCCGACGGAGGCGTTGAGCCGGCTATCGCTGAGAGCTATACCATCTCACCCGACGGCCTTACCTACACGTTCCGCCTGCGTGAGAACGTCTACTTCCACAACGGCGATCGCGTGACGACCGACGACCTGATGTTCACCTTCGAGCGCCTGCGCCGTCTGTCGTCCGAGTTTGCCGACGTGGTCGCGCTCGAGGCGCCCGATGATCGGACGTTTGTGATTCGGCTCGGGAGGCCAAACTCGTCGTTCGAGAAGTTTCTCTACCGGGCCGTGATCCCCGCGGGCTACGACGACCACGCGAACCGGCCGATCGGCGCGGGACCGTACCGGTTCGTCGAGTACACGCCGCAGAACCGGATCGTGCTCGAACGCCACGAGCAGTACTACCGGCCGATCGGTGACGTAGACCGGATCGTCGTACGGATCATCGGCGACGCAGATGCGCGCTTGCTCGCGTTGCGCTCTGGTGAGCTCGACTTCACCGGGGTGAGCTGGCAGCGCGCGAACGAGTTCGCCGGCAACTTCACCATTGTCTCCTCGCAGGCCAACTCGGTTTTCATCTTCGGAATGAACAACGACCACCCAGTTCTGTCCGACGTTCGCGTGCGCCAGGCGATCAACTACGCGATCGACCGCGACGAGATCATCGACTTCGTGTTCGACGGGTTTGCCGTCGAGCTTGCGTCTAGCATGAGCCCCGCGATGGCCGAGTTCTTCGACGCGAGTCTGATCGGGCGCTACGACACCAATCTTGCGCGCGCGCGGGAGCTACTCACTGCAGCCGGCCATCCGAACGGCTTTCCGATCACGCTTCGAATCTCCGGGCACAGCGAGATCTACTCCGACGCCGCCCAGGTGATCCAGCAGCAGCTCGCGCGGGTCGGGATCACGGTGACGATCGAAGTAATCGAGTGGAGCATGTGGCTCTCCGAGATCTTCACCGACCGCATCTTCGAAACCACGCTGATCGACTTCACGGGCAAACTCGACCCGTATCCCGTACTGCGACGGTACATCAGCGGCTTCAACCGCAACTTCCTCAACTTCAACAGCCCAGAGTACGACGGGCTGATGGAATCCGCGCTCCGCGCTCCGTCGGCCGCGCAGCGCGTCGAGCTGTACAAGCAGGCTCAGCGGATCCTTACCGATCGGGTCCCCGCTGCGTTCCTGGCCGACTACCAGTTCGTGTGGGCGATGAACCCGCGGTTCGACGGGTACACGCCGTACCCCTTCTTCTTCCACGACGTCTCGCGGATCGTGACAACGCGGTAGGAGCGGGTCCAGACTCGCCGCCGGC
>RECL01000345.1 GCA_007694025.1 Spirochaetaceae bacterium | reverse complement strand
GAATTCCCCCTGGACGTGCTCATCGGGTAGACTCGAGCAATGACAAAGCGACCCCACATCGTGATCTTCAACCCCGATCAGTTCCGCGCCGACGCGCTCGGCCACCTGGGCAATCCGGCGGCGCGCACGCCTGTGCTGGATTCGCTCGTGGAGCACGACGCGGTGAGCTTCGACTCGGCGTTCTGCCAGAACCCAGTCTGTACGCCGAGTCGTTGCAGCTTCATGACCGGCTGGTACCCGCACGTCCTGGGCCACCGGACGATGTACCACATGCTCCACGCCGAGCGGAGTCAGCCGAACCTGCTGTCGCTCCTCAAGGAGAACGGCTACTTTGTGTGGTGGGGAGGCAAAAACGATCTATTGCCGGGCCAGGATGGGTATGATGACGCGTGCGACCTCTACTACCGGCCCACCCCCGACGACTTCGCGCGATGGGGACACGAGTCGCGACCCGGCCTCCACTCGTGGACCGAGTGGCGCGGGCCGCGCGACGGCGACAACTACTACAGCTTCTACGCGGGCCGTCTTCCGACTGGCGACGACGACGTCTACTGCGATAACGACTGGGCGAATGTGCTGGGCGCGGTCGACTTCATCGACGGCTACGACGGCGACCGGCCACTGTGCATCTACCTGCCGCTTCTCTACCCGCATCCGCCATACGGCGTGGAGGAGCCGTGGTTTTCCGCGATCGACCGCGCTGCGTTGCCTCCGCGTATTCCGGCGCCGGCCGACTGGAAGGCCGCCGGCAAGCCGAGCATTCTCGCAGGAATCACCGACGGGCAGGGGATCACAAGCTGGAGCGAGGAGCGATTCACCGAACTACGCGCGACCTACCACGGGATGTGCAGCCGGATCGACCACCAGTTCGGGTTGGTGATCGACGTGCTGAAGAAGCGCGAGCTCTACGACGATACCGCGATCTTCTTCTTCTCCGATCACGGCGACTTCACCGGTGACTACGGGTTGGTGGAGAAGACGCAGAACACGTTCGAAGAGGTGTTGACGCGTGTGCCGTTGGTCGTGAAGCCGCCGCGCCACGATGCCGCGGGGGCGCCCGTGGACATCGTTCCCGGGGTTCGCCGGACGATCGCCGAACTACTCGACTTCCCCGCGACGGTCTACGCGCTCGCCGGGATCGAGCCGGGCTACCACCACTTCGGCCGATCGCTACTGCCGTCGATCGCGGATCCGGCGGCGACTCACCGCGACGAAGCCCACTGTGAGGGGGGCCGTCTTGTCGGCGAGGAGGCGGCGATGGAGAAGAGCTCTGCCGCGCGCTTTGCAGACCCGGCCGAAAGCCTCTACTACCCGCGGACACGGCTCCAGATGTCAGATGACGACGCGTGGCACACGAAGGCTACGATGCTCCGCACCGACCGGTGGAAGTACGTGCGGCGCCTCTACGAGCGCGATGAGCTCTACGATCTGGAGACCGACCCCGGCGAGCAGCACAACCGGATCGACGATCCCGAGCTGCGCTCCGTAGTGCTCGATCTGAAGGAACGCATGCTCACCTGGTATCAGGAGACCGCGGACACGGTACCCTTCGCGCTCGACGAGCGGAGCTTCGGGTAAGCGAAGACCGCGACTACAGCTTTTCGTTCTCCTGAACCATTCGGCTCACCGTCTGGAGGACCGAGTTGATGTCGGTGAGGTCCATCGGCAGGACGAGCTTCGTGGACGGCCGCGCGAGCTTGTTGAGTTCCTTCACGTAGCCTTCGGAGATCTGGAGCGCGAGCGCGGCGTCGCCGCCGTCCTCTTCGAGCGCCTTCGCGATCCGCTGCAGGCTTTCGGCCGTCGCGCGCGCGAGCGCGCGGATCTCTGCCGCCTTACCTTCGGCCTCGTTGATCAGGCGCTGTTTCTCGCCTTCGGATCGGTTGATCGCTTCGCTCTTGACGCCCGAGCTCGTGTTGATACGGCTGGTCATCTCACCGATGCTGCGGTTGATCATCGCGCGCTTGTCGCGATCCGCGGTGAGCTGGACCTCCATCGACTTCAGGATGTTGTCGGGGACGCGGATGTTCTGGATCTCGTACCGCGTGATCTGAACGCCCCACGGGTCGGTCGCTTCGTCGATCTGCTTCAGGATCTCGCCGTTGATCTGTTCGCGCTCTTCGAAGGTGCGGTCGAGCTCGAGCTTGCCGATAACCGAGCGCATCATCGTCTGCGCGAGCTGAACCGTCGCGTAGCGGTAGTCGGAGATTCCGTAGCACGCCTTCTTGGGATCGACGACCTTGAAGTAGAGCACGCCGTCGACGTCGACCTTGACATTGTCGAGCGTGAAGCAGGGCTGGCTTGGCACGTCGACCGCCTGTTCCTTGAGGCTGTGGCGGTACTTCACGCGGTCGATGAACGGGACCAGCACGTGAAAGCCCGCCTCCAGGTTGCCCGAATACTTGCCCAGACGCTCGACGACCGCGACCGACTGAGCGGGGATAATCCGAATGCTCTTCAGGACCCCGACGATTACGATGATTCCCAGGATGCTGAGCGCGAACAGAAGTGGTGCGAATGGGTTCATGCTTCTTCTCCTCGTACGCGGCGTGACTCGGACCGAGTCGCCGTGGCGGCGCGGCTTTCCGCGCGCGTGTCGGGTGACAGCCGCGTGCGGGCCGCGCCCGGCTGGAATCCGGCCGGACCCTTCGGCCCTTCGCCGTCGGCCGCGCGTCCGGCCACAACGTCAAAGAGCCCCTTCAGGTGCGCAAGGTCGACCGGCAGAACCTGCGTCTCTGCCTCGCTGAGTACCTGACCAAGCTGTTCGATGAACTGCTCGGCGATGCGCAGGCTCACCGCCTGGCGGCCCTTCGGAAGGCGGATCGACCGGGCGACCTCGACTATCCCTTCCGCGGTCGCTTCGCTGACGACCTCGATCGCGCGCGCGTGACCTTCGGCGACATTGATCCGCCGCTGCCGCTCGCCCTCGCTCAGGTTGATCGCTTCTTCGCGCTCGCCCTTCGACGAGTTGATGCGCGACTCGCGTTCCCCCTCGCTCTCAAGGATGCTCGCACGCTTTTCTCGCTCGGAGACAACCTGCTGTTCCATCGCGGTCAGCGCGGTGTCGGTCGGCGCGATGTCCCGGATCTCGTACCGCGTGACCTTGATCCCCCACGGGTCGGACGCCTCGTCGACCGCGCGGACGATCGACTCGTTGATCGCGTCGCGTTCGCTGAAAGTGTTGTCGAGCGGAATCCGGCCGATCTCCGAGCGCATCGTCGTCTGCGCGAGCTGCGCTGCCGCGAAGCGGTAGTTCTCAATCCCGTAGCTTGCCTTTTCAGGGTCGACTACCTGGAGATAGAGGATCCCGTCGACCGAGACCTGCGCGTTGTCCTTCGTGATGCAGATCTGAGGAGGAACGTCGATGACCTCCTCCTTGAGGATGTTCTGGTACGCGACCTTCTGGACGATCGGGATCACCAGATGGAGTCCGGGGCCCAGGATGCGCTTGAACTTCCCGAACTGCTCGATGACCCATGCTTCCTGCTCGGGTACGATGCGGATCAGTTTGAAGAAGACGATAAAGAAGAGAACCAGGATACCTGCTGTCAGCAGGTACGAACCCATCACGTCCATACTACCTCCGTAGACTCTACCCGCGCACAGCGCGGGTATTCACTGGTCAGTTGCTCATGTGGAACCGTCGGTCTGTCGCGCGGCTATAGCTCATCATCGTCAGACTCGTCCCGGGTAGACGATGCAAGTCCAAGGATCGACTCGGTAACGATGAAGTGCATTCCTTCTCTGCGCAGGATCTCGACCTTCTGTCCCCGCTCGAATCGCTCGTCGAAGGTTTCGGCGACCCAGGTCGTCCCGCGGAAACTGATGCGTCCCGGCTTGTCTGGTGTGATCGCGTCGGTGACACGGGCCGATTTGCCGACGTACTCGGTCTGGTCATCGTCGTCGAACTTCCTGCCCTTGAACCAGTTGGCCAGGTACCTTCGCAGCCCGAAGAGCGTTGCAGCCGACAGCCCGAGCCAGATCAGGATCTGGAGTGGAACACTGCCCGCGACCGGCGGTGCGAGCGCGGTCAGCAGCGACATCAGCAGCGCGCCGACGCCGAAGAAGAAGATAACGAATTCTGGTACCAGGAACTCGGAGAGGATGAAGAGAAACCCGACTACCGCCCAGATGATCGGGGCCATGCCGTGACCTTAGCCGTCAGCCCCGCCGGTGTCAATCGGCAGCGCGAGCGCGAGCTGCGATGCTATGACCCGCGCCGCGTCGTCTGCGGTTGGCGTATGGATCGGTGTCGGCCAGTCGGCGGCTGCGCACGCCGACGCGTACGCGGGGTCGGGCCGGGAGTGCGAACAGACGATCGCCGGGACCAGGTGCGGGAAGTCAGGACGCAGCCGGTCGACAACGTCGAGCGCATCGGCGGTCGCGTCGGCGGCGGCACCGCCCGCGGCGGCATCGCCTGCCGCTTCATCACCGGCGGCGCGCGGTGCGCCAGCGATCAGCCGCTCCAGCACGTCCACTTCGCAGATCAGGA
>RECL01000366.1 GCA_007694025.1 Spirochaetaceae bacterium | reverse complement strand
CGCTTCGGCTCCGGCGCCCCCGTCGCCGATCCGTCGGCCGACGGGTTACCCGCTGCGGCGGGCCATCGGATGATGAGCGGCACGCGGATGCCCGAGTCGTACGGCCATCGCTTGCCGCGCGGCAGCGGGCCGTGATCGCTCCAGTGCATCACGACCGTGTTGTCCGCGAGCCCGTCCTCTTCGAGCTGGGCGAGCAGCTCTCCGAGCTCGCGGTCGCTGCGCGCGATATTGCCGTGCATCTTCGCGAGCGCCGCCCTGGTCTTCGGCGTGTCGACGAAGTAGGGCGGAACGCGGACCGTGGCGGGGTCTACATTGACCTCCGGCGTCGTCTCCTCCCACATGCCGCTTTCGTGCGTCCGGGTCGGGTTGAAGACCGCAAAGAACGGTTGGTCGGGGTCGGGACGGTTTCTCCAGTGCGCGGTATCCGACAGCTCATCCCACGCGGTGAGCGGCGGCGTGAACTGATAGTCGGTCTTGACGTTGTTCGTGCAGTAGTAGCCGTTCGCGCGCAGGTACTCGGTGAAGCACTTCACGTAGTGCGGGATGACCGCAGAGTACGGGGTCGGCAGATCGGGTGCTGCCTCATCCACGTGCGCCGTTCGCATGTGGTGCGTCCCGATCGATGTCGGGTACATGCCGGTGATTACAGCGCTGCGCGCGGGCGCGCAGACACCGGCGGTGGAGTAGCAGTGCGTGAAGATCGCGCCTTCGGCAGCAAGGCGGTCCAGATTCGGTGTCTGCGCGGTCGGGTCGCCGTAGCAGCCATAGAACGGATTCGTGTCTTCGAAGCTGATCCAGAGGAAGTTTGGTCGGTTTGATCGTGCCATGCCGCATCGTAGCGCGAGCGGCTCCGGCACTCAAGTCCGTCGGTTTCCCGTCTCGTCCCCGTACACGAGCCTTCGAGCCACCTTCTTCATCACGTCGAGTCGGCGCAGCGCCGCCGCGGGCAGCTGCGGCATCGGCTTGAACAGCCTCGATACCGACTGACGGAGGCTCGCGGCCAGATCTGATCGCCCACCCTCTACCGAAAGCGCGCCGCCGTAACTGATCGTGCAGACGATACGCGGCGCGTGAAACGCCCGGTAGATGTGCGTGATCAGCGGTGGCCACTCTTCCCAGCCTATCACGACGCTCGCCGGAGGCCATCCGGGAGGCGTCTCATACGTCACGCTTGCCGATGCGACCGGGATGCCCAGGTCGATCGCGACCTGCAGCAGTGCGGCCCGAAACGGCCGGACCTCAGCGCCCCGACTCGTGCGGCCTTCGGGAAAGAACATGAGTGTTTCACCGCGCCTGAGGATCGATTCCATCGCGCGTCGGGCCGGCCCGATCGCCTTGACGCTCATCCGGTCGACGAACGAGACTCCGACGCTCTTGAGTACTGTGCCGAATCCGATGATCTCTCCGTACAGATGGTTGACCATGAAGCGGCAACCGAGCTCGCCCATGAAGGTGAACGAATCGGCCCAGCTCAGATGGTTCGATACGACCAGGCTGCCCTCCGGAGGAGGAGATCCGCGTCGGCGAACCCGGATGTTCGACGCGTAGATGAGTATCCTGCCGAGTTTCCGCGTCAGGCGCGGCCGCACGGTGCGATAGGTGCGGATCGGAAGTGCCGCCCGGACCGCGAGCGCAAAGACGCTGCCGGCAACGAAGACCGCCGTGAAGTAGAGCAGCCGGCCGAGGCCGCGTAATCCGCCAATCACCGTGTGGCGGATATCGCTCGACAGGTAGTAATCCATAGAGCGATGGTAGCAATAACGGCCCGGATTGTCTCGCGATCGCCGTCAGTCGAGCGGCTGTTCCTTTTCGATCCGCATCGCCGCAAGCTTTCCGCTTATCATGCTCATCGTCGTACCGGTACCGGGAACCGTGTACTGCCCGGCGAAGTAGAGATTGCGCACCTTCTTCGACCGGTTCATCGGGCGGAAGTAGGCGGTCTGGAAGAGCGTCTGGCCGAGCCCGAACGCGGTTCCTTCGTGCGCGTTGTAGTCGCGCCTGAACTCGCTGATCGACATCGTCTGACGGAACACCATCGCGTCGCGCAGCTTCTCCCCCGACAGGCGCTCCATGCGCTCCATCACGCGGTCGAAGTAGTGCTCGCGGATCTGTTCTCCATCGTCGAGCCCGAGCGCGCACGGGACCAGGATGAACATCGCCTCGTGACCCTCCGGCGCGCACGACGGATCGGTCATCGACGGGATGTGCAGGTAGAACAGCGGATCGTCGGGCCAGCGGCGCTTGCCGTACACCGCGTCAAAGTGGTCGTCCCAATCGGTATCGAAGAAGAAGGTGTGGTGCGCGAGTCGGTCGAGCTTCCGGTTGAAGCCGACGTAGTAGTTGAGCACCGCGGGTGCGAACGTGCGACGGTTCCAGCTCTCCGGCGACACGCTGCGGTGCGCCAGATCGAGCAGCTCGGACTCGACATGGACGTAGTCCGCGTTCGCGACGATCGCGTTCGCGAGCGCCTTGGACTCTCCGGCGCCGCGTAGATCGAGCGCGTGCGCGGCGCGACCTTCGGTGCGGATCCGCGTCACTTCGGTGTCGAACACGAACCGTGCGCCCTTCGATTCTGCCACTTCCTTCATCGCTTCGACGACGCGACCGAATCCTCCCTCCGGGTACCACGTACCGAGTCCGAAGTCGATGTAGTTCATCAGCGTGTACACCGCCGGAGTCTTCGCCGCGAAGCTGCCCAGGAACACGACGGGGAACTCAAGGATCTTGCGCAGATACGGGTGAGAGAACGATCGATTGATCAGGCTGCGGTAGCTGCGCAGCAGGTCGATGCGCAGCAGGTTCTTCAGGAGCGTCCCGTTTACCATGTCGAACGGCGAGTCGAAGTTGCGGTAGATGAACCCCGACATCGCGAACTCGTACTTCTGCTTTGCCTGTTCGACGAAGCGGGCAAGGCGCTCACCCGCGCCCGGTTCGTACGCTTCGAAGACCGCCTGCGCACGCGCGAAGTCAGCCGGAACCGTTATCTGGTTCCTTGACTCTTCGGGCAGCGAGTCGCCGTAATACACCTTGTAGCTCGGGTCGACGCGGCGAATCGCGTAGTAATCTTCGCGGCGGACTCCCATGTCGGTGAACCAACGGTCGTGTTCGTCGGGCATCCAGTACCAGCTCGGTCCCATGTCGAACCGGAATCCGTCGCGCTCCAACACGCGCGCCCGACCGCCGACCCACGAGTTCTTCTCGTAGACGGTGACCTTGTAGCCCGCCTGTGCCAGGTACGCCGCGGCAGATATCCCGCCGAAGCCGGCGCCGATCACAACAACGTGTTTCATCCGATTCGCTCCATCGCGGCGATCAGCCGTTCGACCAGTTTCGAGATTCCGCCGTCGATCTGCTTGCGTTCCGGGTTCTCCTTGATCCAGCGGACGCTGCGACGCATCCCCTCGGCGAACGGGATCGTCGCGCGGAAGCCGGCCACGTACCGCTTGATTTTGGAGTTGTCGAACACGACGCTGTACTGCTTGTCCCCGATCAGGCCCGGACCGACGTCGGGGTCGATCGCGGCGATGACGTCGCTCGGGACGTGGACGATCCGGGGCTCGGCGCCGACGGCCATGCCGATCGCGCGGTGGATCTCATCCCACGACAACGCCTCGTCGCTCGTGATGTGGAAAGTCTCACCGATCGTCTGAGGATTGCCCAGTAAGCCGTTGAAGCCCTTCGCGAAGTCGTCGGCGTGCGTGATCGTCCACAGCGACTGGCCGTCGCCGTGCACGACGATCGGTTTCCCGTCGATCATGCGCTGCGGGTAGGTGAAGTCCTTCGAACCGAAGGTCGTCGGAAACCATCCGTCAGAGTACGTGTGGCTCGGGCGCACGATCGTGACCGGGAATCCACGCTCCGCGTACTCGTTCCACAGGAGCGACTCGCACGCGATCTTGTTCTGAGAGTACTTCCAGAACGGATTGTGCGCCGGCGTGCTCTCCGTTATGACGTGATGGCGGACCGGTTTGTGGTAGACGCTCGCGGAGCTGATGAACACGAACTGAGCGGTCCGGTCGCGAAAGAGCTCCAGATCGGTTCGGATGTGTTCGGGAGTGAACGCGATCCAGTCGACCACCGCGTCGAAGTGCATTCCGTCGATCGCAGCTGCCACCTCCGTGGGTTTGCGGATGTCGGCCGTGATGGTCTGTACGCCGGAGTCGCCGGCGGGAGCGCCCCCGGCCGTCGGCGGCAGCCCCGATTCTCCCCGGTTCAGGTGCACAACCTCGATCCCGCGCGCGATCGCGTCGCGCGTGCAAGACGCCGATATGTTTCCGGTACCGCCAATGAACAGGACTCGCATACTCCTCCGATGCCGGCGGGGCAACCGCCCGACCGGCACAGTCTATCCGACTATGCCCGCGCGAGTGAATCGCCTTTGCTGCCGCAGACGCGAAAGCAGTACCTTCTGCGCATGAAAAAGAAGCTGCTGGTGGGCGTTGGCGTCGTGGTCGGTCTGATCCTGGTCGCCGGACTCGGGTTTCTGGGGTACATCTGGAT
>RECL01000248.1 GCA_007694025.1 Spirochaetaceae bacterium | reverse complement strand
CACACGATCGGCGTCGTCGCGCGTCAGCCGCGCGTGCTTGAGCATCGGCGCGTCGTACCCGTCGGCTGTGACGTGCTCCATCAGAACAGCGTGACCGATCTGCGTGTACGGCCGCGGAACGCGTACTCCAGCGGCGTGGAGTCGCTCCAGGACGCGGAACTCGGTGTCGACCCAGAGGTGGTCCTTGAACGCGTGCAGATGCGCCAGGTCGCGGCGCTTCCATACCTTGCCGCGCAGGTAGACCGCGTCGTTACGGAAGTTGCGGAACGACTGGTCCTTGTAGATCTTGAGCGCAACGTTCTCGACGCCCAGGCTCGGGTGAGCCGGGCAGCAGAGAACGCTCGCTTCCTTGCCGAGTTTGATGACCCGCCCCGGCGCGGTGATGTAGCCGGCTTCGATGAACGCCGACGCGATATCGCGAAACCTGTCGGAATCGGTGTACATAGTACTCCCTTGAGGATGAAGAAGAGATGATCGCCTCAGCGGGAGCTTTGTGTGATTTCTACAAAGCAGAAGTGCGGAGGCGCCTGATGGTGGGGTGTATGTCTTTCATCAGTGAACCTCCTTGACCGGGAATGCCGGAATGATGCTCTTTGGTACCACGAGAATCGACAGGCGTCAAGCCGCGGATCGGCGACCTCACTCGGATCCGACCGACGTCGTCTCCTGCGCGAGCGCGGTGCGCGAGCTCAACAGGTGCTGGTACATGAGCTCTTCGGCCGATTCGCCGTCGTGCGCGCGGATCGCGTCGACCAGTTCCAGGTGTTCGGCGAGGCTCTCTTCGGCTGACTTGATGAGTCCCTGCACGTTGGCGATCAGGATGATGTTCGACGACGCGACGAAGCTCGACAGAAAGGTGTTTCCGCTCATCTGCATGATGAGCGTGTGAAACTCGAAGTCCTGGTGCTTCACCCGCTCCGAATCGTGATCGGCGACCAGCTGTCGGTACTCTGCGGTCAGCGCGTCGAGCCGCTCGATCTGCTCGGCTGTGCCGTTTGCCGCCGCTCCTCGAGCGCCGAGCGGCTCAAGCCGGAGGCGGATATCGTAGACGTCGAGGAGTTCCGAACGCGTGAACGACCGGACGTAGCTGCCGCGCCGCGGGATCGTCTGGACGAGCATCTCGCGTTCGAGTTTGGAGAACGCCGACAGGAGCGGTGTGCGGGAGACACCCAGACGCTGCGCGAGCTCGTCCTGCGCCAGGCGCTCTCCCGACTTCAGATCTCCGTCCAGGATCATCTGCTTGAGCACTTTGTAGACACGCTGCGACAGATCGTCGTACTCGACCTTGTACATGGCACCGCCCACTATACGGCCGGGCATTTCACGCGTCAACCGCGGTCCCGATCAGGCGGCGGGCGTCCGCGGGAGTCGCGGGCTCCTTTCCAGCAGCGCGGACGAGCGCGACAAGATTGTCGACAAGCTCGGCGTTCGATCGCGCCGGCCTGTCGCGCCGGACCCATGGCCCGTCCTCAAACCCGACCCTGAGCACGCGTGCGCCCATGCCAAGCGCGGCGGACACGAGCGACAGGTCGCGCATCCCTTCGTGGATCAGCCCCCACTCGCACCCGTCGGGCAGGAGGCTCACCAGGAAGACGAGCTGCCTGTAGTCGGCGGCGATCGCGCCAGGGAAGCCCAGGCAGAAGTTGAAGTGGAGCGGATCGTCCAGGACGCCCTCATCGCGCAACACGATCGCCGTCGTGATCATGCTCGGATTGAACACCTCGAGTTCGGGGACCACGCGCCGCTCGCGCATCCGCGCGGCCCAGAAGCGGATGTCGGGAACGGTGTTGATGTAGACCGAGTCGCCGAAGTTGACCGATCCCATGTTGAGGCTCCCGACCTCGACGCGCGGGTCGTCGAGCGACACGCACCGCTCCTCGAGCGACAGATCGGCCACACCGCCGGTCGACCCATTGATGACGATGTCGCTGTGCGCACGGATCAGGTCGAGGGTCCGGGTGAACCAGGCGCGGTCGGCCGTCTGATTGCCGCGATCGTCTCGCACGTGGAGGTGAACGACCGACGCCCCGGCCCTGGCGCACGCGATAGTCTCGGCTGCGACCTCTTGCGGCGTCACCGGGTTTCGCACGCCCGCCGGCAGTGTGTGCCCAACGTGAGCAACCGGCGCGACCGCGATCACGGTCAGGCGGTCGTCCTCCCTCCCCCGTCGTTCATCGACCTGCCGACTCATCGATCTCCTCCGGCGACGACGGTCACGCGCTGAACGTCGGGATCGGTGAACTGGTCGAGCACGTCGCGAGCGGTCGTGGAGAAGCTGTACGCGACCGCTCCGCGCTCGCCTGCCTGGAACCAGTGTTTGTCCCCGGGCGTGAAGGTGCGTTGATCGCCCGGCGCGAGCACGAGCTCGTGGCGCATCGTGTAGAGGTGTTCCTTTCCGGTCGGTACGCGACCACGAGCGATCGTCGGCGGACCGTCGACGTAGACGAACAGATCGCCAGCGACGTGGCGCACCGTCTCTTCCTTGCCGGGATCGTCGCCGACGCGGGGATGCCAGTGCTCGGGAAGCGCCTGCCACGGGGTGAGCGCGATCAGCTTGACCGCCAGGCGTTCGGTCTGCACGAGCGTCAGGATCTGTGCGCCCTCAGCCTCCAGACTCCCGAGCCCGAAGTCGGCAACCTCCACCCGGCCGCGCTCGTCGTCGCGGAGGATAAGCCCAGCCGCCAGAATAAGGTCGACAGCGGCAGCCTGCGCGCGCCGCTGTTCGGCTTCGGTAATCACGGACGCCTCCGTTTCATGAATACTGTATTCTAAGTGCAGAGTAGCGCCACAGAGATCGCGCGTCAATCGGAGGGGGGCACCGACACCGGCAGGCACGGTTGACACGTTCGATCGGCGGGTATAGCATCTGTATACAATATTCAATCGGTATGGCCGAGCGCCGATGGGAGCACGATGACCGACACGACAGAGACAGCGCTATCGCTCGATGAACTCGCCGAGCGCGCGAGACAGATCAGGCTCAACGTCCTTGACATGGTGTACGCCGTTCAGTCGGGACACATCGGCGGGTCGTTCAGCGAAGCAGAGATACTCGCGGCGCTCTACTACCGTATCCTCCGGATCCGGCCCGAAGAGCCGAAGTGGGCCGACCGCGACCGGTTCATCCTGTCGAAGGGGCACGCGTGCCCCGGCCTCTACTCGGTCCTGGCGATGAAGGGCTTCTTCCCGATCGAAACGCTCGCGACCCTGCGCCAGTTCGGGAGCCCGCTCCAGGGACACCCGGTGATCAAGTGCCCCGGGATCGACATGACGACGGGGTCGCTCGGCATCGGCTTCGGGATCGCGGTTGGAATCGCGCTCGAAGCGGCCCGGTCCAATCGGGAGTACGACGTCTACACGCTCGTCGGCGACGGCGAGCTCAACGAAGGCATCATCTGGGAGGTCGCGGGTACCGCCAACAAGTACCGGCTCGGCAACCTGGTCGCGATCGTCGACCGGAACACGGTCCAGAACGACGGGCCGTGCGACGACATCATGCCGACCGAACCGATCGACCGGAAGTTCGAGGCGTTCGGCTGGACGGTGCAGAAGATCGACGGGCACGACATGCGCCAGGTCGTCGACGCGCTTGAGACCGCGCGCGACCACCGCGACGGGCCGTACTGCATCGTCGCGTACACCGCGAAGGGCAAAGGGGTCAGCTTCATGGAGAACGACGCGCACTGGCACGGAAAAGCCCCGGACGAGTCGCAGTACGCAGCGGCACGCGCGGAGCTCGACGCCGCCGGCGCCCCGACCGGGAGACGAGCGTGAACCGCGCGTCGGTCCCGACCCGGCAGGCGTTCAGCGAGGGGCTCGTCTCCTTCGCGGAAGTCAACCGCGACTTCTGGGTCCTGGAGTCGGACATCGGAAAGTCGACCTACACGTATCTCTTCGGCGACCGCTACCCGCAGCGCTACTTCAACCTGGGCATCGCGGAGATCGGCCTCTTCGCGACGGCGGCAGGGATCGCGTCGAGTGGTCGCCCGGTCGTATGCGGCGGGTACGGGGTGTTCATCACGATGCGCGCGGTCGAGGCGATCAGATCGTTCATCTGCTACCCCGACCTCGACGTGAAGATCCTCTCTTCGCACGGCGGGATCACCGCGGCGATCGACGGCGTCACGCACCAGGCGACCGAAGACATCGGCACTATGAGCCAGATCCCGAACATGCGGGTGCTCTGCCCCGCCGACCCGGTGAGCGCTCGCGCCTGCGTCGAAGCAAGCTTCAGCGTCCACGGTCCGGTCTTCAACCGCCTCATGCGCGACCCGCTCTACGATCTCTACCCGGAAGGCGAGAGCTTTCCGATCGGTGGATCAAAGCTCCTGCGCGAAGGCGGCGACCTCACGATCGCGAGCTACGGCGACATCGTCTTCCAGGCGATTGAGGCGGCGGACGCGCTCGCTGCAACGGGCGTCACCGCCGACGTCATCGACCTCTACAGCATCAAACCGTACGACCGGGAGGCGGTACTCGCGAGCATCCGGAAGACCGGCGCGCTCGTCG
>RECL01000338.1 GCA_007694025.1 Spirochaetaceae bacterium | reverse complement strand
ACGCTCCAGCTCCACCGAATAGTCGGTGAACTGCTCGGCAACGCCCGTGGCAGCGACCCGACCGAACGCGTCGATCCAGCTCTGTTCGGTGTCGGGGAAGAGCTCTCGTGCAGTGCGGCCGACAAGCCGCTCGCGGGTCATCCCGACCCGTCGGGCGAACTCGCTGTTCGCCTCGATGAACCGGTAGTCGACCGCGACGCCGGCTCCGTCAACGATCACCTCGTGCAGCGCGAAGGCGTCGTTCATGTTTTCAAAAAGATCCTGGAACCGTTCCTCGCTTTCCATGAGGCGGTTTCGCGCGTCGAAGAGTCTCAGCGCCATCTTGATCGACGCGTCCAGGACCGTGATGCTCGAACTCTTCACCACGTAGCCGTACGAGGTGATCTTTTCGGTTCTGGCTACGACCTGTGGTTCTTCGTGGGACGACAGGAATACCACCGGAAGCTCGTGCTCCGCCAGCATGAGCGCGGCCGCCTGGGTGCCGTCCATGCCGGGCCCCAGGTCGATATCCATCAGGACCAGATCGACCGACATGCCGGAACGAAGGGCCTTGATGGCGGCTTCCCCGCTGCCGGCAGTCAGGACCGCGTAGCCGTACCGCTCCAGACTGACCTTCGTCGCCAGCGCGATGAGCGCTTCGTCTTCAACCAGCAGCAGGTGCTTCTTGCCGGGCTCCGTCATGGCAGGTGCGTCCGATCACTCGACCGTGAAGTGGTCGACCTGTTCGGTGATGCGGCGGATGCTCGAGCGGTTGTTCTCTCCGAGTTGGGCGACCTCTTCGGCGGCCTTCTGGATCTCCGCGGAGCCGGCGCGGATTTCTGCCATGCCCGACGCGACGCTGCTTGAGACCTCGCGGACGCGGTCGAGCGCGTGCGTGATCGTGCCGGAGCTCTCTTCGATCCCGCCGAACGCGTCCTGAACCTGCGACGTGACCGCCGTCAGCGAAGACGTCGCGGCCAGGATCTCCTGGCTCGACAGGCTGAGCTCCTCCATCCCGTTGGCGATCTCCTGGAAGACCGACGACAGTTCACCCACCTGCTGGCCGACCTCCTGCATCACCGATTCGCTCGCCTCGGTCGAACGCAGCGCGTCTGCGATCTGGTCGGCGGTCGTCTTGAGCGTGGAGCCGATCAGTTTCGCGTTTTCGTTCGTGCTTTCGGCGAGCTTGCGGATCTCATCGGCGACGACCGCGAACCCGCGACCCGCGTCGCCCGCGTGCGCGGCTTCGATCGCGGCGTTCATCGCCAGGAGATTGGTCTGCCCCGCTATCTGGTTGATGATCCGCGTGCTTTCGAGCATCTCTTCGGCCGATCGCGACAGCGAATGCATGATCTGCACCGTTTCCTGGATCCGGCTGGTGCCTTCGCCGGCGCGTTCGGCGGCCTGCGCGGTCGCCTGCCGCCGCTCCTGAGCGGTCCGCGCGACGTTCTGGATCGACACCGATATCTGCTCGATCGCGGCCGACGACTGGTTCACCGACGCGCCCTGGTTTTCCACCGACTCCGCGAGCACCGAGATATTGCGCGCTATGCTGGTGGTCGCCTGCGCGGCGTTCGTGATCTCTGAATCAAGGTTGCGGACCTGGTTGGCCATCGACTCGATGTTCGCCGAGATTTCAGTGATCGCCGCCGAACTCTCTGCCGAATTGGACGACAGCGCCTCTCCAACCACGATCGTCGCGTCGGCAGCGCGCTTGATCTCTCCGACGATATCGCGCAGACGGCCAAGGAAGCGGTTGAAGTGGGTGGCGAGCTCGCCGACTTCGTCGCGGCTGACGACGCGCAGTTCGGCCGTCAGGTCACCACCGCCGGCGGAGATCTCTGCGAGCCGGTCCGACGCCATGCGAAGCGGCCTGCGGATCGACCACGCGATCGCGATAGAGGCGGCGATCACGACCAGAAGCGCCACGGCGAGCGCGACGCCCATCCCGAGCGCGAGTGCGCGCGCCGGCGCGAATGCCTCCGCGGTCTCGATCTCCGATACAACGATCCAGTTCCAGCCGACCTCATAGATCGGGCGGAACGACACGATCGCCTCCTTCCCGCGGTAGTTGACGCCGGTGAACGTGCCGGTCGCGCCGGTGACCGCGTCGAGCCGTTCGTCGGCGGGGATCTGCACTTGCAGCGCAGTGGTGCCGGTCCGTTCGATGCTCGCGATGACCGGGGCGAGCACGCCGGCTCTGCGCAGATCGGTCAGGAGCGCGTCTTTGTCTTCGATCAGTTGCCGGCTGATGCTGCGCATCCGCAGGTCGCTGCCGATGATGTACGACTCTCCGGTAGCGCCCAGGCCTTCGTACTCCCAGTTGCGGTCGCCGGTCGCGATCCTGTTCAGCTCTTCGATCGGCATCTGGAGCGCGAGCGCGCCGATCGTGACGCCGCCGTCGACAATCGGACTCACGACGAATGCGGCCGGGGCGTCGAGCGATGGTGCATACGGTTCGAACTCGGCGCGGAAGACGACGGACGGGTTCGTGGTCGAAAGCGCCTGCCGGACCGCTCGCGCGAAGCCGGTTCCCGCGAAGGGGCCCGACGCGAGGTTGGTCGCGAAGTCTATCTCTTTTTCTACCGAGTAGACGATCGTCTGCGTCGCGGCGTCGATCAGGAAGAGGTCGTAGTAGCCGAAGCGGCGCTGGTAACTGCGGAACACCGGATGATGCCGCACGTGAGCCGCATTGTACGCGGTCGCGTCGCCGGCCGTGACCAGGTTACTCTTGCTGCCCCAGTCGGCGGTGTTGCGCGCGATGTACGCGAGCTGCAGCGCGACGCCGATCGGATCCTCCGGGACGAAGTGATCGGCTGCGCGCGGCACCGCCGCGACACGGTTGTAGAGCGGCACGAAACGCTCTGCGACGAACCGGGTGAGTTCGGTGGCCGCGACGGCGGGTGGGGCCGCTCCGCCGGCGGCCGCCGCGTCACCCAGGTAGCTCCGGTACCCGGCGGCGAACTCGCGCAGCGCATCCTTTGTACCGTACGCCTCCGACAGCGTGACGACCTGGTCGTTGATGAAGCCCAGGTACCGCTCAAGCTGCCACCCCTTTCCTTCGCGCACCGCGGAGAGCTTGTCGATCGACAGCTGTTCGGTCGTGCGGACGGTCTGCACGTACGTGTACCCGGCTATCACGAGCATGCCGCCCACGAACAGCGCGATCAGGACGGCGAGCTTGGTTGCGATCTTCATGTGTCCCCCGATGCATCTTCTATAATAGCAGACGCACGAGTTCGTTTGTCAGCAAAAAAAGGACGGACCGATCGCGCGGGGCCGACGCACGCCGATGCCCCTTGGGGCGCCAGGGACCCGGAGGGCCCGCAGGGGTCCGGCTGGAGGCCGGACCGAAGCCCGCAGAGGCCCGGTCGGCCCGAAGGGCCGAGGCGCCCGGCAGACCTCAGACGCCCATTGCGCGGAGGTAGCGGCCCGTATGCGACCCGGGGGTGAGAGCGATCGACGCGGGGGGGCCTGCGGCGACGACACGCCCGCCGTCGCCTCCGCCTTCCGGGCCCAGGTCGATGATCCAGTCGGACGCCGCGATGAGGTCAAGATTGTGCTCGACAACGACGACGGTCGACCCGGTCGCGACCAGCCGCTTCAGCACCGCGATCAGGCGCGTGACGTCCGCCGCGTGCAGCCCAACCGTCGGCTCGTCGAGGATGTAGAGCGAGGCCGCTGCGTGCCCGGCGCTCAGCCCGGCGCGCTCGTTCGCGAGCTTCTCCGTCGTAGTCGACGACCGCGCCAGTTCGGCGACCAGCTTGATCCGCTGCGCCTCACCGCCGCTCAGTGTCGGGCTCTGCTGGCCGAGCGTCACGTAGCCCAGCCCCACTTCGGTCAGCAGGCCGAGCGCGTTGCGGATCTTCGGCTGCGAGCCGAAAAAGTCGGCGGCGCTCTCCACGTCCATCGCGAGCACATCGGCGATCGACTTCCCCTTGAAGTGAATCGCGAGCGTCTCTTCGGTGAACCGCTTGCCGCCGCACTCGTCGCAGAGGATCGACACGTCGGGCAGAAAGCTCATTTCTATCCGTTGTACGCCCTGTCCGTTGCACGCTTCGCACCGACCGTCGGCCGTGTTGAAGCTGAACCGGCTGGCCGTGTAGCCGCGCATCCGTGCGTCCGGGATCGACGCGTAGAGCGAGCGGATTTCGTCCCACACTCCGATATACGTGGCCGGGGTCGACCGGGGTGTCTTGCCGATCGGGGTCTGGTCCACCTCGAGCGCGCGCTCGATCGCGTCAGTGCCGTCGATCCGGTCGCAGCCGGTGGCTGTGGTTACACCGCGCGCGCCGCCTTGCGAGGTGCCGCGCCCGCCTTCGCGTGCAACGCCGCGTGTAGCGCCGCGCGGTCGGGAGCGGCCGCGGCGGGCCGACAGCAGGTCGGAGACCGAGCGGTAGAGCACGTCGCGAACGAGCGTGCTCTTGCCGCTCCCGCTCACGCCGGTCACCGACACGAGCCGCCCGACCGGAATGTCGACGTCGATCGCATCGAGGTTGTGAAGCCGCGCGCCGATGACCCGGATCGCGGC
>RECL01000363.1 GCA_007694025.1 Spirochaetaceae bacterium | reverse complement strand
GGTATTCGTTCTCAACCGCGAGGAGCTCCTCGAACAGGTGCTCGAAGCCTACGTTGAGGCTGGAATAAGCGGCGCGACGATTCTGGATTCCGAGGGCATGGGCCGGTTCCTGACGTACGAGGTTCCGCTCTTCGCCGATTTCAAGGGGTTCATGAAGGGTAACAAGCCGTACAACAAGACGATCTTTTCGGTCGTCACCGACGAGCGTGCCGTCGATCGGTTGCGCCCGATCCTTGATGAGATCTGCGGCGACCTGACGTCTCCCGGAACCGGAATCCTCTTTACCGTTCCCGTCGATTTCGCGGCGGGTCTCGTCGACCAGAATGGAGCCATCGATGATTGAGAGACTGAGCGACGCCCTCGACGCCGCGACGATCACGCTCGCGCTGTCGGCACGACGCAAGCCCGACGCCGTCCGGGAGCTTGTCGATCTGCTGGCGCGGTCGGGGCGAGTCAGCCAGGCCGATCAGGTCACGCGAGAGATTCTGGAGCGCGAGCGACTCGCGACGACCGGGATCGGCGGCGGCATCGCGATCCCGCACTGCCTGACGACGTCCGCCGAGCGCACGTGGATGGCGTTCGGCCGCTCGATTCCCGGCGTGAAGTTCGACGCGGTCGATCGGCGACCAGTCGAGCTCTTCTTCCTGATGGTGGGGCCACCCGGCGCGCACAATGAACACCTGCGCCTGCTCAGTCGGTTGTCACGGCTGCTTCACGACCCCGGGTTGAAGGAGTCCCTTCGCACCGCGCCCACCGTCGGCCATGTCCTCACGCTCTTCGCCGACCGGGAGCGATCGTAGATGAGCGCTCGAACCTGGTGGACCGCGGTCCGGCTCGGGATCACCGCGGCGTACCTGATGGCCGGGTGGCTGCTGTTCACGTGGGATCTGGGCGCGCGGTCGCTGCTTCTGGGGCTGTTTTACTGCCTGCTGGTCGCTGCAATCAGCTTTCCGATTTTCGTCGAGGAGCACGATGCCGCGCGACGCGCGCACTTCCCAAGGGTGCACGTGCTGGGCGCGTACCTGCTCGTGCTGGTTTACAGCATGTACGTCGCAAGCTTCAAGGTGCTGTGGCAGATCGTTCGCGGACGGATCAACCCCGGCGTCGTACACTTCAGGACGCGGCTTCGGACCGATATCGCGCGCGTCGCGCTGACGAGCTCGATCACTATGACCCCCGGAACGATCACGCTGCTCCTGGACGACGACCACCTGATCGTGCACTGGCTGGACGCACGGACGAGGCACTCGCGCTACGCCGGATCGCTGATCGCCGGGAGGTTCGAGCGGCTTCTGAGGCGCGTATGGGCATGACCGCAGTCATCGATGCGATGATCTACTTCTTCGTCGCCACAACCGTCGTCGGGATCATCCGTGTCCTGATCGGTCCGACCACCGCCGACCGGATGACCGGGCTCAATCTGGTTTCGGCGCAGATCCTTGCGGTGCTGGTGCTCTACGCGGTGCGCGAAGGGCGCGTCGCGTACCTCGACGTCGCGCTCGTGTACGACATCTTCGGGTTCATCGGGATTCTGGCGATGGCACGGTACTTCACAAAGAGGGCAGGGCCGGCATGAACTGGGTCGCGATCGTCTTTTTCGCGCTCGGCGTCGTCTTTGCCGTGATGGGCAACCTGGGGGTACTGATCTTCCCCGACGTCTACACGCGCCTGCAGGCGTCGTCGACGTGCGCGACCACGAGCGTCTTTTCAGTGTTCATCGCGTGCATGATCGTGTCGGGGTGGACCGCGATGACCGGGAAGATAATCGTGATCACGCTCTTCTTCTTTCTGACCAACCCGATTTCGTCGCACATCATCGCGCGCTACGCATGGGTCTCGGGGATCGTGCCGTGGCGGCGAAGCTACGGAGCGCGCACCGCGCTGCGGGAGCACTACGATGATTGACGTGCTGCTCGCGATGATGCTCGTGCTCGGGCTGCTGGCGCTTCTGGTGAACGATCTGCGCGCGAGCGTGATCCTGCTGGGTGTTTTCAGCCTGGTCAGCTGCCTGGTCTTCTACGTGCTCGGTGCGCCCGATGTCGCGCTCACCGAAGCCGCCGTGGGGACCGGCATCGGTACCGTCGTGTTCATCTGGATCGTGTCGCGGACCGAACGGAGCGGAGATGAAGCGCGCCGTTGAGATCGCGGCGGCCGCCGTCGTAGCCGTCTTTCTGATCCTCGCGCTTGCGGGTGATCACCCGACCGAGTCGCCGATCCGGGAGTACATCGTCGCTCACGGGGTCGATGACACGGGCGCGGTGAACCTGGTCACGTCGATCTACCTGGGGTACCGCGCGTTCGACACGCTTGGAGAGACGATCGTGCTGCTGATTGCGGTGTCGGGTGTGATGTTCCTTGTGAAGCGGTCGAAACCCCCAACCGACAGGGACGTCGACCAGTGAGACACAAGACGGATATCCTGGATGTAGCCGCGCGGAAGCTCGCGCCCTACATGTTCGTGTTCGGGCTCTACCTGGTCACGTACGGAGATCTTTCGCCAGGGGGAGGCTTCCAGGGTGGGGTCGTGATCGCATCGGGGATCATCCTCCTGGCGATCGCGAAGAGCGTCGACGCGGTAGAGGAGCTCATCCCGCTGCGCCGCTTCGCGGTCGCTGAAACAACGACGTTCGGCTTGCTGCTCGCGGTCGGAATTGGAGGGGTCGTAGCTGGTGCAGGATTCCTTGCCGACTTCGTAGGACGCGGTGCGATCGGGCCGCTACCCGCCGCCCGCTTCGTCTACGCGCTCAACATCCTGATCGGCGCGAAAGTCGCTGCCGGCGCAAGTCTGATCTGCATGCACCTCTTCGGAGACGAGCGGTGAGCTGGTATCTGATAGCGGCGATCTTCGTCGTCGGCATCTGGGGCGTGATCGCAATCCCCAATCTGATCAAGAAGGTCATCGCGCTCAGCATCGCGAACAGCGCGATCATCGTGTTCTTCGTCTACTTCGGATCGTTGTCCGGACGCACCGCACCGATCCTGTCGCCCGACGCGCCGGCTGGCGTTCCTCCGGTCGACCCGCTGCCGCAGGCGCTGATGCTGACCGCGATCGTTGTCGGCGTCTGCATCACCGCGCTCGCGCTCGCGCTTATCTACCGGCTGTATAAGCGCTACGGTACGCTCGACGCGCGCACGATCGAGCGCGCGGTCTGGGAACTCGATGAATAGCGTTGCGCTGCTGGTCGTGCTTCCGTTCGTCGGGAGCCTGATGGGCCTTGCCGGCAAGCTTACTCGCGCGCCGCGGCTGTTCTCCGTCGCTGCCGTACTCCCGCTCGTACCGATGGCGGGGCTCCTGGCGGTGAGCCTGCCGGCCGTCCGGGCAGGATCGGTCACCAGCTACGCGATGGGCGGATGGCCCGAGCCGATCGGCATTGCGCTCCACCTGGACGGGCTCGCATGGCTGTCGTCGGCGCTGATCGTCGTGATAGGTATCGCGGTCTGTGTCGCGTCGTTCTGTCGGACCGGGTACGGGCCGAGCTTCTTCTTCTTTCTGATGGTGCTGATCGCAGGGATGCAGATGGTCGTCCTCACCGGCGACATCTTCACGCTCTTCGTCAGCTTTGAGATCGTCGCGCTCGCCGCGTACGTGCTGATCGCCTACGATCAGACCGATGCCGGGCTGCTCGCGAGTCTGAAGTACCTGATTCTGAGCACCGTGGGGATCCTGTTCTTCCTGTTCGGCGTCTTTCTGATATACCGCGACTTCGGGACGCTGTCGCTCGCGACGATCCGGTCGCTCGCATCCGAGCGCGGTGGACCTGCTGCCGGTCTCACCGACACCCGGAGCATTCACTTCGCGGTGGCCGCGCTTTGCGTCGGCATCGGAGTGCGGACCGCGTTCATCCCGTTTCACACGTGGCTGCCCGAAGCGCATGCGTACGCGCCGCACCCGGTGAGCGCGATCCTGTCGGGCGTCGTGATCAAGGTGTCGTTTCTGGCGATGATCCGGATCGTCTGGACCCTGTCGGCCGGCTACCTGAACGAATTGCTGCTCTGGATCGGGGCGATCACTTCGATCCTTGCGGTGGTCTGGGCGCTCGCGCAGAGCGATACGAAGCGCCTGCTCGCGTACCACTCGATATCGCAGATGGGCTACGTGCTGGCCGCGATCGGCGCTGCAACCGCTACGTCGTTGACCGCCGGTTTTTCACACGCGGTCAACCACGCGCTGTTCAAGAGCCTGCTCTTCCTGGTCGCCGGAACCGCGATCCGGATGACCGGCGAGCGCGATCTCTTTCGTGCGCCGGCGATCGGTCGGCACGCTCCGATTCTGGCAGCGGCATTCATTGTGGGGGCGCTGTCGATCAGCGGGATTCCGCCGTTCAACGGTTTCGCGAGCAAACAGCTCGTTGGTACCGCGCTCGGTGGTTCGCCGGCGTACCTGTTGCTGCGCATCACTGCGGTCGGCACGATTGCGTCGTTCATCAAGGTGTCGCGCATCGTGGTTCCGGTCGGGCGGCGCTCCCGTCGCAACGCCGCGGCGTCTCCGCCGAACGACCCGATAGTGACCGG
>RECL01000065.1 GCA_007694025.1 Spirochaetaceae bacterium | reverse complement strand
CCGACGAAGAACTCTCGTCGTACCGTGCGGGAGCGTTCACGTGCGACGACCCGTTCGAGCAACACCTCGAGGCGCTCGACGCCGAAGACGCGGAAACAGAAGACACCGAATCGGCAAATACGAGCGCCCGCTAGCCGATACACCGGGGCACGCGAGCGATTCCCATTTTCGCATCATCGATCCGTATGCGCGTGGCGAGTAATCACTCCGAGATATTCATCCGACCGAGAAGTTAATCCCATTGCTAAACCGTAATACTTCGTATTACTATATATGGTGGGGGGAGTAGACTATGAACGACATCACGGCAACCGACAAGCGAACACCCGTCACTATTCTAACCGGGTTCCTGGGTTCCGGAAAAACGACGCTACTGAACCGGATTCTTTCGGAGAATCACGGCAAGCGCATCGCCGTCATCGAGAATGAATTCGGCGAGGTCGGGATCGATCATGAACTCGTCATCCAGGCGGACGAGGAAGTTTTCGAGATGAACAACGGATGCATCTGTTGCACCGTCCGCGGTGACCTCATAAGAATTCTCGGCAAGCTCATGAAGCGGCGCGACAAGCTCGATTATATTCTCATTGAAACGACAGGGTTAGCCGATCCCGGTCCGGTCATCCAGACGTTCTACATGGATGACGAGATCGCACACCAACTCAGAGTTGACGGATGCGTTACGCTTGTCGATACGGTGAATATCGATAGACAGCTCGACGAAGCATCCGAAGCATCCGAACAGATCGCGTTCGCGGACGTAATCCTGTTGAACAAGACGGACCTGGCGAGTGCCGAGGACGTGAGAAAAGTCGAAGACAGGCTTCGCAGGATGAACGCTCGGGCGACGATTCATCGAACGGCGCACGCAGAGCTGCCGCTCGAACGTATTCTCGATATCGGTGGATTCGACCTCAATGGGGCTCTCGATGTCGACCCGAAATTCCTGGAGCCGGAGTACCCGTTCGAGTGGGCCGGCGTGTATCAGCTTGAGGCCGGCGAGTATGAGCTCGTCGTCTCCGGTGGGCCCGATCCGACGATGGACTTGGCGTTACTATCGGCGGGCGGTAACCGCGCAGGAGATGCGATCGATGAATTCGTGGAGTCGGCCGTCCGAATTTTTTCCGACGATCACTGGCCTGCATTTGACGGGACCGCGTTGGTCCCTGCGCCACGGCTTTACCGTTTGCGACTGAGCCAGGATCTTCACAGAATGTCGATTTCCATTGCACGTAGTGGCCCCTACACACTCTTTACGGAACACCTGCCGGAAGAATTCGATCTCCGCATCGCGAACGGAGCGAACGAGCCGGTCACGCCATCGATGGAACGAGAGTTCAAACCCGATCATGAGCACAACGACCAGGTAACGTCGGTCGGAATCACGATCGCTGGTGACCTGGAGATCGAGAAGATCGACCGGTGGCTAACGGTACTGATCCGCGAGCGTGGGCTCGACATTTTCCGGATGAAAGGGGTACTGGCTGTCGCGGGGTATGACCGCCGATTCGTGTTTCAAGGCGTACATATGCTGATGGACTCGCAACCGGGCGCACCGTGGCAAGCGAGCGAAGCGCGCTCGAACGCCCTTGTCTTCATCGGGCGCAACCTTGATCGTACTGAGCTCGAGACGGGATTCCGCCGATGCCTGGCGTGATCAGTCGCCTATCCGAAGCCGATCCAGTCACGTTCGATATCGAGGGCTACGTGTCGGCGACTGCCTGGTCTCGCGAAGGCGTGCGCCTGGCCGTGGCGTCGGCCGACGGGCCCGTTGCGTGCTTCAATACGCAGAACGGACTCCGGGAATGGAGTCATCCCGGGCACGGCCTGGGCACCTCGTCGGTCACGATGGCGGACGATGGAGCGCTCACCGTAACCTGCGGTCAGGACGACCGCGTGCTCTTCCATGGCGCGACGGGCTCACCAGTCTGCGCCGGTCGGCTGCCGGGCTGGGGCGAGAGGGTCCGACTATCCACGGATCAGAGGTACGCGGCAGTCGCATCCAAGCGCGCCGTGCTCGTCTTCGACATGCTGGAGCTGCCGTCGCACACGCGTGCCGACGGAGATCCGGAGATCCCCGTAGAGCCCGCGTTCGTGTTCGACGGCCACGCGAGCACCGTAACAGATATTGCGTGGGAGCCGGGCACGCACCGCCTTGCTGCGACGGCGTACGGGACGCTGACTATATGGCGGGTCGGTACAACCGGCCCTGTGCGGGTATTCCGTTGGCAAGGCTCCTCTCTCGTGGTTCGCTGGAGCCCGGACAAGCGGTTCCTGGCAACAGGCGATCAGGATTCGACCGTTCATTTCTGGTTCATCAAAGAAGGCAAAGATCTCCAGATGTGGGGTTTCGAGACCAAGGTGCTCGAGCTGAGCTGGGATCACAGCGGGCGACATCTGGCAACCGGAGGCGGAAGAATGCCGACGGTCTGGGACTGCAGCGGACAGAAAGGACCGGAGAAGCGTCGCCCGATCCAGCTGGAGCGGCACGAGTCGCACGTGAGAGCGCTCGCGTTCGGCAATCGTACGCAGCTGCTCGCGAGCGGCGACGCTGACGGGCGCCTCGTGCTCTGGAACCCGATAGGCAGTGAAAGCCCGGTCAGCGAGCGTCGGTTAAATTTCGCGATCACCCAGGTCGCCTTCAGCCCGGATGACAGCATGCTAGCGGTCGGAGGCGACGACGGAACTGTTACGCTCTACCGACTGGAGCCGTGAAGGACGGACGTTGAGTGCGCGGACAGTTGCAGATAGAGATAAGTCGGCAGCTGTTAACGCTCACGACTCGGCTCAGCCTGACCTTGCATCGAGCTCTTCGATCACCCGTAGCGCCCATTCGCGGGCATTGCGGAGATCGGCCTCGTCGGGATGCGTCGACGCGTCGGCCCACCGCTTCAGGCGTGCCTCATCGACCGCGTGCGAGTGATCGGCAGGAAACGCGCGAAGTCTCTCCTGCAACGCCGGATCAACCGCGCCGTGGCAGATGAACCGCCCCGCGATGCGACACGATGGAATCAGCGCCGCCGCGTTGTCCAGGCTGGTGCGCGCGTGGTCCGAGTCCGGGTACGCGCCGAGCGTCGCGAACAGCGCGACCGGCTTCGCCGGTATCACGGCCATGTAGGACTTCGCCGCGTCATCGGCGGTGCCCCGGTTGACCCAGAACCCGATGAACACCAGATCGTACGCGTCGGCGGCCGGCGCGGACTCTACGGAGTAGAGTTCCGCGGTCGGAATCGCCTCGTGCACCGCACGGGCGACCTTCTCGGTGTTTCCCGTCTTGCTCGAATAGACGATAAGCGTCTTCATACTGTTCTCTCCTCTGATGGGGCCGGACGGGCCGCCCCGTTTCCTTCGATGATGCGGCCAAGCAGGTCGACCGCGAGCGTGTTACCCCAGAACACGCCGTCCGGCGTGAGCTCGAGTGCGCCGGACGCCCCGCGTCGCAGGTATCCGGCTGCTTCGTACTCGGGGAGCGCGTGTTCGACACGGAGCGCGGCCTCGTCTCCGAGCCGTGCGCGCGCGACGCCGGCGTCGTAGCGACCGAACTGCAGATCGCCCAGGAAAAGATGGTAGCGGTCGTGGCGCGAATCCGCACGACCGATCATCAGGCCGGCCCGACTGTAGTGCAGCTCCAGATCGCCGAGTCGCCCTCCGGCTCCCTGCCCGATCGGTAGCACGTCGCCGTTGAGGTAACGCACGCGGATGTATCGGTACTCATCCCGCCCGGGCCGCGCCATCTTGGTGAGTTCGAGCAGATCGAACCCACCGTCCCGTAGCGCGGTGACGAGCAGATTGTGCCGGACGCGGTCCCACTCGGTCGTGCGCTCGAAACGCAACTCGCCGTCACCGATGCGCGCGGCGAGCGCCGAGCCGTCGTGGACCATGAGCGAATAGAGACTGACGCTGTCGACGCCGCACGCGATCGCCGCTGTAGCATCGGCCGCCACCTCGTCTTCGCTCTGGTCCGGGTAGCTGTAGATCAGGTCGATACAGAGCGATCCAGGGAACGCTTCTCGAAGCTCGCCGATCCGGGTCGCCGCCCACTCCCCCGACCCGCTGCGTCCGAGCAGTCGTCTGCCACGGTCGGAGAAGGTCTGCACTCCGATACTGATCCGGTTCACCCCGTACTCGACAAGAAGCGCGAGCTTCTCATCGGTGAGGTTGTGGAGCGTCGTCTCGATCGTCCACTCGACGTCGTCGGCCAGCGGCAGATGCGAACGAACGGAGGAGAGCACAACTTCGAGTTCGGCGGGGGCAAAAACCGTCGGAGTGCCCCCGCCCATGTAGACCGCCCGGAACGGCGTTGCGTTGATGTACGCGCGGGACGATCGAGCGGCGATCGTTTCGTCGAGCTCTTCCGCGTAGCTGCGAAGCGACTCGTCAACTCTGCACCGGTTCATCGTGCAGAAGCTGCAGAGCTTGTCGCAGTACGGTACGTGCAGGTAGACCGCCCGCTGCTCGGTACGCGGCACGCGATCGAGCGTCAACTCAAGATCGGCCGGTTCGGCTCGCGACGCGTACCGGTCAGCGCCGACAAGCTTCCTGAGC
>RECL01000315.1 GCA_007694025.1 Spirochaetaceae bacterium | reverse complement strand
TCAGTCGCTCTGCGACGCCCGGCTTCACCATGTAGAGCATCGGAGCGACGACGAGCTTGTACCGGGAGATATCCTGCTCGGAGTCGACGACGTCCAGGTTGACCGCGTGTCGAGCGATCGCCGCGGCGTGCCGCGCGACGGTCTCTTCGTACGCCTTGCGACCGTCGTTACGCGGGCCCGCCGCGTCGTTGATCGCCCACCGGTTTTCCCAGTCGAAGATCACCGCGACATCGGCGGGATAGAGCGAACCGGCGACCTCGCGCAGCGTGGCAAGCGCATCACCAACGTCGGCGACGTCACCAAAGACCCGCGTGTGTTCGTGGCCCACGTGATCGACGACGGCGCCGTGAAACTTCTCCGACGAACCCCGACTCTTTCGCCACTGGAAGTACTGGACCGAGTCGGCACCGTGCGCGACGGCGAGCAGGCTGCTCGCGACGTGGACGCCGGGACGCTTCAGCTTCGCGACCGGCATCCAGTTGGTCATGCTGGGGGTGCTCTCCATCAGCAGGAACGGCGTGTCGCGCTTGCACCCGCGCATCAGATCGTGTGTGACACCGATGTTCAGCGCGAGCTCGGCGTCGGGAAGCCCGGGTACGGTTCGCGTCCAAGCGGGCGCTGCGGTCTGCGACGCTGCCGTCGCGTCTGCGGGGGCGTTCCACGACGGGTAGCTGTCCCACGACACGACGTCGATGTCTTCGGCGAGTTTGGGGTAGTCGAGCACCGGGTAGTACCCCATCAGGTTTGTCGTGAACGGGATGTCGGTGACGGCCGCTCGGATCGACTCGATCTCGTGCCGCATGAAATCCCGCGTCTGGTGCGTCACGAACCGACGCCAGTCGAGTGAGAGGCCGTGAACGCCTTGCTCTCCGTGCGGCGCCGGCGACTCCAGTTGCGACCAGTCGGTGTACGTGTGGCTCCAGAACGCGGTCCACCACGCGCGGTTCAGTCGGTCCAGATCGCCATCGTAGCGCTCGCGCAGCCACGCGCGAAACGCGTCCTGGCAAAGCGGACAGTGGCACTCTCCGCCGTACTCGTTGGACAGGTGCCAGAGCTTGACCGCGGGGTTCCCGCCGTAGCGTCGCGCGAGCTCGCCGTTGATCGCGCGCGTGCGCTCGCGGTAGACCGGCGACGTATAGCAGTGGTTGTGGCGCGCACCGTGCAGGTTTCGCACGCGATTCGCGCCAACGCGCAGCACTTCCGGGTACTTCGCGCTCATCCATGCGGGTCGAGCGCCGGTCGGCGTCGCCAGGAACACGCCGATGCCGGCGGCGCCGAGCCTTTCGAGCACGTCGTCCAACCAAGCGAACTCGAACCGTCCCTCCTCGGGCTCCAGGCTCACCCAGGAGAAGATCCCGACACTCACGACGTTCACCTTCGCGAGCTTCATGAGACGAATGTCTTCGTCGAGCACCTTCGGTGAATCGAGCCACTGATCGGGATTATAGTCTCCGCCGTGCAGGAGCCGGATCGGCTCGTTCACGGCGGCTCTGATGACGTTCTTTCGCTTCATGGTACCTTATACCGCGGATCGGCCGGATCGGAAAGCGCAGCGCCACCCTACGGGACAGATCGACTGCATCTTTTGACCCCGTCGCGATGAGCGCGTACACTTCGAGGACGTGCCACGTCCCGATCATACCGAAGCACTCGGCTCTATGCCGATTGGAAAGCTCATCGCGCGGCTCGCGATCCCGAGTTCGGTCGCGTTGTTCGTCACCTCCACGTACAACCTGGTCGACACGATCTTCGTCGGACGGGGTGTGGGCCCGCTCGCGATCGGCGCGCTCGCGCTCGTGTTTCCGCTCCAGATGTTCGTGATGGCATTCGGGAACCTGATCGGCATCGGCGCCGCGTCGGTCGTGTCGCGTGCGCTCGGCGCCGGCGAGCCGGAGCGTGCGCGCAGCGCCGCGGGGACCGCGGTCACGCTGGCGGTGGGAGTCGGCGTGTTCGTCGCGGCTGTTGGAAGTCTCTTCCCCGACCGATTGGTCACGATTCTGGGCGGAACCGACGACCTGCGCGACCTGACGATCGCGTATGTCACGGTGATCCTGATCGCAGAACCCTTCCACCTGTTCAACCTTGCTGCGACAAGCTTGATCCGCGCCGAAGGCGAAGCTCGCGTCGCGATGGCAACGATGGTCGCAGGCATGCTGGTGAACATCGCGCTCGATCCGGTATTCATCTTCGGGTTCGGATGGGGCGTTCAGGGCGCCGCGGCAGCGACGCTGATCGGGCACATCGTGACCACAGGGATGATTGTCGTGTTCTACGCGCGCGGTCGCGGCGCGGTCAGGTTGCGCGCGAAGGATCTGCGTCCTGCGCGGTCGGTCGTCAGGGAGACGCTGACGATCGGGTCGTCCGGATTCGTCCGGCAGGTCAGCACGAGCGTCGTCCACGGTCTGCGCAACAATCTGTTGGTCCTGTGGGGCGGGACGCTGTTCGTGTCGGCGTTCGGTGTGGTGTTCCGATCGCTGCTGTTCCTGGCGCTCCCCGCGATGGGCATCGCGCAGGCGCTCCCGCCGATCGCCGGGTACAACTACGGCGCGAATCGCATGGACCGTGTGCGCCGGTCTGTGTGGCTCTCGATCGGGGCGTGCACGCTGTTCATGTGGATCGGGTTCGCGATAATGTGGCTCTTTCCTGGCGCGCTGTTCAGACTCTTCTCCAACGACACCGATCTTATCGAGATAGGGATCCCGATCATGCGCGTCAACGCGCTCGCGCTGCTGACCTTCCCGATCTACTTCAACGGACCGTCATTCTATCAGGCGATCGGAAAGCCGGGACGCGCGCTTGTGCTCGCGAGCGCGCGTCCGATTCTGGCCGCCATAGTCATGCTCATCGGCGTGCGGATGGTCGGGCCGCTCGGCGTCGTTGCGGCCGACCCGATCGCGCTCGCGATCGGGTCGATCGCGGTCGTCGCGTTCCTGCTGAAGAGCTTCCGGGGCAGCGGCGAACTCGGGCGCGGCAGCACCTGAGACCGCCGCTACGCACCGAGTCAAAGGGGAACTACCTGAGCGTCTTGAGCGCCGTGCTCCAGGCAACCACCTGGTCGAGCATCGTCTTCACCGCCGCGTCGTGGCGCGGGTCGGGCTTGAAAGTGGTGAACTCCTCCCAGTCGGTAAAGATCGACAGGCCGACCTGCGCCCGAACGTCGGCAATCTGCAGCTCGGCCATGATCCCTCGCAGGTGCTCGACGGCGCGTACACCGCTCGAACTACCGTACGAGACGAACCCGGCGGCCTTGTTGTTCCACTCGGCGTAGACGAAGTCGATCGCGTTCTTGAGCGCACCCGACGTGCTGTGGTTGTACTCGGGCGTCACGAAGACGAACCCGTCGCACGACGCGATAGCCGCGGCCCACTTCTTCGTATGAGCGTGGCTGTACTGCCCCATCGACGCCGGTACCGGCTCGTCGAGCACCGGCAGATCGAACGACGCTATGTCGATCACTTCGAACGTCGCATCCGATCTGCCCGACGCGTGCTCGGCTACCCAGCTGGCCACGGCCTCGGCCTTCCTGCCCGGGCGGGTACTCCCCACCACAATACCAATCTTCACCATACTGAACTCCTTCGCTCGATGAGCGTGCTGTTCTCGGGCGCTACGCCCGTTGTCTTCTCGCCACTCGATCCTGTCTGGCTATCCGCGACATGAGCCGGACGATCGTCCGCTTTTCGGCCTGGCTCAGGATCGCGAGGCTCCTGCTGATCGCCTTTGCGTGCTCCGGAAAGAGCTCGCTGATGAGACTTCGTCCGGTGTCGGAGAGGCTGATCCGACCGATCCGGCGATCGTGGGGATCTGATCGACGGACGATCAGGCCCGACCGCTCGAGGTTCCGGACGACAACCGTGAGGTTACCCGGGGTCGTCAGAATCCGCTCTACGATCTCGCCGACCGTCTGCTCGCCCTTGTGAAGCAGAAGCTCGAGCACCGCGAACTGGGCCTGAGTCACTCCGCGCTCGCGCAGGAGCGCCTCGGGCTCGGCATGAATGCGCCGCATCGCTCGCGAGACGGCTATGACAAGCGGCAGATCGGTTCCGGCCATGGGTGGAAGTTAATACTAATTAGTAATATAGGCAAACCATTTCGCTCGCGATCAGACGGTGACGGACGCACGTCGGTTGCCTCCCGTGGCGGCGAGCCGTACCATACTGGCGAACGGGGGATGAACATGACAAGAGTTCTGGCCATCTGCATCCACAACAGCGCGCGCAGTCAGATGACCGAAGAGTACCTGCGCCGCGCCGCGGGCGACCGAGTCCACGTCGAGAGCGCGGGTATCGAGCCGGGGTCGATCAACCCGGTCGTCGCCGAGCTCCTCAAGGAGGACGGGATCGACATCACCGGGAAGGCGACGCGTAGCGTCTTCGACCTTCACAAGGCGGGCGCGACGTTCGATTACGTGATAGCCGTGTGCGACGCGGAAGCAGCAGAGCGATGCCCGATCTTCCCCGCCGAGAAGAAGCGGCTCCACTGGCCCTTCCCCGACCCGTCGAAGGCGACCGGAACCATGGAGGAGAAGCTCGCCTACGTCCGCCCGATCCGCGACCAGATCAAGGCCAAGGT
>RECL01000118.1 GCA_007694025.1 Spirochaetaceae bacterium | reverse complement strand
GAATTCAGCGAGCACTACCTCATCTACGGCACGCCGTACGCGTGGCACGACGCCGGTGCAGCTCGAAATCGAGAGGGCAGGGCCGCGGCAAAGGCGGCGACTTCATGATGGGTCATTACGGGATCCAGCTGCTCGACAGCTACGAGAGTCAGACCCGGTTCCGCAACATCTGGTACCGCGAGCTCGCGGGATACGACGAATAAAGGGAGCATGTATGCAGAATCTATCGATCTACCGGAAACGGATACGACAGTTCATCGATCGCGTCCTTGACCTCCGATACGCGGCCAGGGCACCGCTCGAGGTGGTCTACACGTACGACAGGGCAAAGCCCATCCCGTACGACAAGCTGGAGAGCCGATCGTGGAAACCGATCGCACCCGGCGATCGCTGGGGTGAACTCTGGGCCAGCGCGTGGTTTCGCTTCGCCGGGACAGTCCCCGGGGAGTTCGCCGGGCGAGAGGTGGTTGCTCTCGTGGACCTGGGAGGCGAGGGGTGCCTCTTCGTCGACGGGACGCCTGCGGCGGGTCTCACCGATCTTCCGCGGACCCCGGGCCGGGCGAGTGGCAAGCGTCGCGTCCCGCTCTACGACAAGGCCTGCGGCGGCGAGAAGGTCGATCTGCTCATTGAGGCGGGAGCGAACGCCCTGAACGGCTACCGCGGCCACGACGAGTTCAGCCTCCGCCAGGCGGAGCTCGCGGTGCTCGACCGGCCGATGTGGCAACTCGGAATCGATCTGGACTTCCTCTTCGAACTCGCCGAAGCGCTCCCTGAGGAGGGCGTGCGCGCCCGTCGGATATACTCCGGGCTCAACGATGCGGCGAACGCATGGGCGGACGGCAGCGGTGTGGAGGCGGTCCGATCGATCTGCGAGCGGCTGCTGAAGCAGAAGGCGAACGCGAGTGCAACCACCGCGTGGTCGGTCGGCCACGCGCACCTGGACCTGGGGTGGCTCTGGCCGGTGCGTGAGTCGCGACGCAAGGCCGGGAGAACCTTCGCAACCGCGCTCCGGCTGCTCGAGGAGTACCCGGACTACGTCTTCGGCGCGTCGCAGCCTCAGGCGTACGCGTGGGTGAAGGAAGACTACCCACGACTCTACGAGCGCGTACATGCGGCCGTGAAGCAGGGCCGATGGGAGGCGCAGGGCGCGATGTGGGTCGAGCCCGACATGAACGTCACCGGAGGCGAGTCGCTGGTACGACAGCTGCTCTACGGCAAGCGCTTCTTCCGGGAAGAGTTCGGCGAGGAGGTGACGAACCTCTGGCTGCCGGACGTGTTCGGCTATTCGGCGGCGCTCCCGCAGATCCTGAAGCTCGCGGGCGTTGATTTCTTCATGACGCAGAAGATCTCGTGGAACGAGATGAACCGCTTCCCGCACCACACCTTCGACTGGGAGGGAATCGACGGCACGCGCATCCGCACGCACTTCCTTCCTATGGACACGTACAACGCGCAGAACATGCCGGCGCAGCTTGTGAAGGGCGAGCGGAACTTCGCGCAGGCCGACGTCACCGACGAGTGGCTCAACCTCTACGGCATCGGCGACGGGGGCGGCGGTCCATCCCGGCGGCACATCGAGTTCGCGCTTCGCGCGGCGAACACCGAAGGCGTGCCGCAGGTCAAGCTGGCGAAGGCAAGCGAGTTCTTCGCGCGGGTGCTGAAGATACCGGCCGCCAAACTCCCGGTCTGGAAGGGCGAACTCTATCTGGAGCTCCACCGGGGAACGTTCACGACCCAGGCGCGGATGAAGCAACTGAACCGGAGGCTCGAAATCGCGCTCCGCGACCTCGAGTACTTCGAGGTGGTCGCGGGAATGAACCTCCGGTCGGAGGTGGAACCGATCTGGAAGACGACGCTTCTCAACCAGTTCCACGATATCCTGCCGGGAAGCTCGATCGATCTGGTCTACCACCAGGCGTACGCGGAGAGCGAGCAGAACCTCCACGAGATTGGTCGGCTCACGGCGGCCACGCTCAAGGCGCTGCACGGCGCGGTTCCCCGGGATTCCCGCTCGTTCGTGCTGCACAACACGCTGAGCTGGGAGCGCCACGAACTCGCGTTCGTTCCGTGGAGCGCCGCCCAGACGCCGGTGATCCGGGACATCGAGGGACGCACGCTGGCCGCGCAGCCGGTCGACGACGGGCTGCTGGTACCGGTCACGGTGCCGCCGATGGGCTACACGGGCGTGGTCGCGGCGGGGCCCGGTGACGCGCCCGAGTCGCGTCGTCAGGCGCTCGAGAAAGCCCCTCGCGGCTCCGCCACCCCAGAGGCGGGCCGATGGTCGCGTGAGCGGATCATCCCCGTAACGGGGAGCGAGACGACGCTCGAGAACGCACTCGTTCGGGTAGAGTTCGCACCCGACGGCACGATCGGGTCGATCTACGACAAGGAGTCTTCCCGGGAGGTGCTCGCCGACGGAGCGAACAGGCTCCAGCTCTGGGAGGACCTGCCCTACAGCTGGGACGCGTGGGACATCAGCCACTACTACCGGGAGACGACTCCCGCGCAGGCCGAGCTCGTAGAGCGACGCCTCGTCGAGAGCGGGCCGCTGCGCGCGGCCGTGGAGCAGCGACTGCGGGTCGGGTCCTCACAGATAGTGCAGCGCATCGAGCTCGAGGCAGAGAGCAGGCTGGTACGGATCGCGAACCGGGTCGACTGGAACGAGTCGCACAAGCAGCTTCGCGTCCAGGCGACCGCTGCGATTCACGCGCTGACGGCGAGCTACGAGATTCAGTTCGGCACGGTCCGTCGCCCCGCACACGCCAACACCAGCTGGGACGCCGCGCAGTTCGAGGTTCCTGGCCAACGGTTCGCCGATCTCTCCCAGCCCGACTACGGACTGGGAATCGTGAACGACAGCAAGTACGGCCACCTGATACGAGACGGCGTGATGGAGCTCACGCTCCTGCGCAGCTCCAAGGATCCCGACCCGAACGCCGATATCGGGACGCACGAGTTCGTCTACGGCTACTACCCGCACGCGCACGGATGGGAGGCGAGCGAGCTGCTCGAACGCGCGCACGAGTTGAATGCTCCGCTTGTCACCCGTGCGGTGAGCTCGCTGCCGACCGAACCGGTCTCCGATTTCTCGGTCACCGGCGGGTTCGTCAAGCTCGAAACGGTGAAACGCGCCGAAGACTCGGACGCGGTGATCATCCGGCTCTACGAAACGCGCGGCGCGTCCCAGTCGGTCGTGCTCGAGACACGGCGACCTATCGCATCGATCACCGAGGTGGACCTCCTGGAGGAGGGCGCGCGCAAGGTGCGTGGAGTCCGCAAGGCGAGCCCCGCCCGCTACGCCTCATCGGTACCGCTACGGTTCTCGCCGTTTCAGATCCGGAGCTTCAAGGTGGAGTTCGGCGACTCGTGATTACGGGACGCGGTGCGCGGCGACGACGTCCGGGTTGAGATGGTATCCCAGGCCCGGCGCGTCGGACACCGACAGATAACCGTCCCGGATCGCCTCACCTGGCTCGGTCAACTCGGCGCGCCAGTCCACCTCGCCCCACGCGTACTCCAGGATCAGGAAGTTGGGTATCGTGCAGACCGCATGCGCCGACGCGGCTGTCGCGACGGGCCCGGACGGGTTGTGCGGCGCGATCAGAAGATTACACAAGCCCGCCGCTTCGGCGATCGCACGCATCTCCGCCAGGCCGCCGCAGTGCTTCACGTCCGGCATCAGCACGTCTACGACGCGCTCCAGCAAGAAGGGGCGGAACCCTTCGACGCCAAAGATGCTCTCGGCCGAGGCAGTCGGCATCGGAACGGCCTGTGAAATGCGCGCGAGCTGATCGGGAAACGTGTGCTTCACCGGCTCCTCGTACCACATCAGGTCGCAATCCACCATCGCGCGTCCGACCGTGATCGCCTCCGAGGTTTCCATCCGCGCGTGGCAGTCCACCATGAGGTCGACGGCATCGCCGACGGCGCGGCGCACGGCCTCCACGCGCGCGACGCCCGGACGCCACGCAGCCTGCGCCCCCGTGCGGACATGGTCGCGCTCCCGCAACTCATCGAACGGTGCGAGCTTGATGGCTGTGAAGCCTTCATCCACTGCCTGCTTCGCGGCGCGGGCAAACCCCTCTGGTGAACGGTCAGCAACGTGGCGGTTTATGTTCGCGTAGAGACGCAGCCTGTCCCGGACCTTACCTCCGAACAACGCGTGAATCGGCACGCCTGCGTATTGGCCGACGATGTCCCACAAGGCCTGTTCGACCGCACTCAACGCCGTGCGCGCGATGCGCCCGCCGTCCACGCGCGCCAGGTTCTGCCGCAGCCTGTTGATCGCGAGCGGGTCTTGTCCCACAAGCTGTGCTGAGAATTCCTTCAGAAAGGCGACGAGCAAAGCGTCGTTGCCGCTCTGGCCGGCTTCACCGAGACCTGTGAGGCCCTCGTCGGTGTGAACCAGAACAAACACCCAATCACCGCGCCGGTTGACACGGACGGCAACAGGCTCAATGCCGGTTATTCTCATCGAAAGCTCCACAATTGCGAAGAATCGCGGTTAACTCAATCACCGCCGGGTCAACAGACCACGAGTACAGGTAACCTTACGGTTCCGTGCCCAGGAACACCGCGTTCGCCCGTCGCAGGCGCT
>RECL01000361.1 GCA_007694025.1 Spirochaetaceae bacterium | reverse complement strand
AGCCACCCGTGAAACGGCAGCATCGCGGTCTTCACCAGCACCGCAAGCACGATCGGGACCTGCGCCGCAGGATGAAGCGCCTCCACCACCAACGATCCGGTGTACCGATAGTGGGTCACCGCCGCAACAAAGAAAAGCACCGCCGCGACGATCTGCGCGGCCACGTACCAGTACGACGCATCCACGGGCGTATCGGCCAGCGCCGCTCTGCGCGACAACCCACGCTGCCACCGCAGCTGCGGGGGTTGCGCGCTACGGATCACGACAAACGCCGAGAAGGTAAGCAGCTCCCAGCACACCAATAGCGTGATCAGGTCGCCCGCCACGATCGACCCGACACCTGCCACCCCGTGCACAACCGCTGCACCGGTCAGCACCGCACTACGCTCACCGAGCGTACACAGCGGGCCAAGCACCGCAAGCATCAGGAACACGCCGGTCAGAAGTCGATCGACTCCAACCGGCGCTACAAACACGAACGGCATCACCGCGTCGGCCCCCGCACCAGATCGATATAGCGCGCCCGGTCGACGACCGAGTCGGCGGCGCGTCGGAGCGTCGGTTCGAGCCGAGTCATCGCGGGACCGAGTATCAGCGTCGCCGCGGCGATCGACGCAATAACGACCAGCGCAGTCGCACCGGCCCGACCCGTCGAGGGAACGCGCCGGCGTAGCGGAGGCGCTTCTGCGAGCGCAGCGATCGACACTCGAACGTAGTAGAGCAGCGAGATAACCGTTCCGACTGCGACAACCAGAACAGGAAGCACGCCGTAGTCGGCGTACGCTGCAATCGACACGAACCACTTGCTCGCGAAACCACCGGTCGGCGGGATACCCACGATCGCGAGCGCCGCGACTACAAACGCTGCGAACGCGACCGGCTGCGCGCGCGCGGTACCGGCAAGTCTGCTGATGCGCGACGATCCGCTGTGCGCGATGATCGGCCGGCACGAGAAGAACAGACCGGTCTTCATGAGGCTGTGCATCACAATGTGCATCAGCGCGGCGACCATCCCCGCGCTCGATCCCAATCCCAGGAGGATGTATCCGACGTGGGCAACGCTCGAGTACGCAAGCAGACGCTTCAGGTCGCGCTCCCCGAGCGCAACCAGGTGCCCGAACACGATGTTGACCAGCCCCGCGACCGTGAGGACTACCGCGATCGCAGGGACTCGCGCCACCGCGTCCAGGCCACTCCAGAGCAACCGCACCATCGCGTAGAGGTATACCTTCATCGCGACGCCCGACAGGAAGGCGGCGGCGGTGCTGCCGGCCGCATGGTACGCGGGGGCCTGCCAGAAGTGAAGCGGCACCAGCCCGACCTTCACGCCGAACGACACGATGAAGCACACCGAGCAGATCGCGATCGCCTCCGGCGGCATCGTATGGACCACCGCACCGATCTCGGCGATCGTCAGAACACCGGTCGACGAGTAGAGCACCACGACGGCGATCAGAAAGAGCGCCCCGGATATGGACGCGTAGACCAGGTAGACGAATCCGCTCGCTGCTCCGGTATCGCGGCGCTTGAGCGCGATCAGCCCGATCGATGCGACCGACGCAAGCTCAATGAACACGAACATGTTGAACAGATCTCCCGCGACGATCACCCCTGACAGCGCCGTCGCAAGCAGCGCCAGTAACACCGCGAAGCCGCTGCGGTCAACGGTCTGCTTGCCGATCGTGTACAGCGTGAGCGCGACCTCTCCGATCGCAAGCAGGACCAGGAAGAGCGCTGCGAACCGATCCACGACCAGCACGATTCCAGCCGGCGCGGCCCACCCGCCTACCAGGTAGATGAGGCCCGCGGTCCGCGTTGCATCAACGGCCACCAGGACCAGCAATCCGGCGTGCACCAGAAGCCCCGTGAGCAGCACGTACCGGGTCGCGCGTTTCGCAGCCATCGACGTGACCGAGCAGATCACCGCGGTCGCAAGCGGCGCGACGACCAGCAGAACCGGACCGTGCGTCATCGGAGCGACCCGAACACGCGACGGATATCGGTCGTGCCGTACTGTCGGTACACCATCACGGTGAGTCCGAGCGCGAGCGAGATGATACCGGCACCGATAACGATCGCGGTCAGCGACAACGCGTGCGGGAGTGGATCGACGTACCGCACTGCGTCGGTATCCATTATCGGAGCCGCTCCCCCTTCACGGAACGCAAGCGCAACCAGTACGAGCACGAGCGACGATTCCATCACGCTCAGCGACACGCAGATCTTGATCATGTCATGGTTCGAGATCACACCGTAGAGCCCGATCGCGAACACGAGCGCCGCAGCAGCGTAGGTCGCAGCCTGCATCATCGCACGACTCCATCGCTCGAGATGAGGTCGTAGAAGATGCTCGCGAGCCCCGACGCGACCTTCACGCCGATCACCAGATTGAGGAGCGGGATCGCTCCGGCGCTGATGAACGCACCGGGGGATCCCGCCGGGAAACCGGCCGACAGGTTCGCGAGAAACCCGCCGCCCTGTACGATTCCGACCGCTCCGATAGCGATGAAGGCGCCCGCGCTCAGAGACTCAGCCCAGTGCAGGTGGTTGACTCCGATCCGCTGCGAACCGACGCGCGTTCCGAACACCACGTTCAACAGGACTATCAGAACCGCGAGCGATACCCCACCCTGAAAGCCGCCGCCCGGAGAGAGGTGACCGTTGACGATGATGTAAACCGGAAAGAGCCAGAAGAATCCGGCAAGGTAGCTGACCGACCGCTGAACAAGCAGACCCGCGCCGTGGCCGCCAGGACTCCTGGTCGACCCCGAAAAGAGCGCCGATACCGCCGCGACGACGGCAAGGATCACCGTAGCCTCCCCGAGAGTGTCGAACGCGCGATAGTCAAGGAGCACACCGGAGACGATGTTGATCGCGGCGGTATCCTCTACGCCGTCGGTAACGTACCGCGCCGCCACCGGAAGCAGAGCCCCGTCGGTGACAGCGTAGCTGAGCAGGACGTACCCGAGTCCAGCGGCGGCAACCGCGGCGATCGCACCGCCGTACACGCGCCTGAACGTCACGAACGCTCCTCCCGACCGCGGCGCTGCTTCTGCGTCCGGCTGACGGCGGTGACGAAGATCGCGGTCATCAGACCGGCTCCGATCACGGCTTCGGCCATGGCAACGTCGACCGCCTGCAAGAAGGCGAAGATCACCGTCGTGACGACGCTGAAGACCGAAAGCACGATGATCGACGTGATATATCCCCGGATCAGCACGGCCCCAAGCGCCGTTATGACCAGCAGGACCAGTAGCAACCCGAACGCCACGTCAAGCATTGCGCTTTCGCTCCAGATACTCGCCGTAGTCGTCCACGACCAGCCGGCGTCGGGCACGCTCGGCCCGGTAGTTCGCGCGAGCAACGGCGTGGATCGCGATCGGATTGGTGATTACCAGAAACACGCCTACAAGCACGACCCGCAGCGCGAACGCGGCGTCGGGCGCGCGCAGCGCGATCCCGGCAAGGATCATCCCGGCGCCAACGGTGAGTCCTTTCGTCCCGGCGTGAAGACGCGTATACGCATCGGGGAAGCGCAACATGCCTACGGCCATCGCGAACGCGAAGAATAGTCCGACGCCGATGAGCACATTTGCTACCCAGAACCCAACGACCGCGATCACACGACGCTCCGGTGCTCGATGAACTTGACGATGATCAGCGTGTCGGCAAAGAGAAGCAGCGAGTAGACGATCGCGATGTCAACAAAGATCGCGCGACCGAACACGACCCCGAGTAGCACCAGCACGACCGTCATCATCACACCGATCGCGTCGGCGGCGGCGACCCGGTCGAGGAGCGACGGCCCTCTGAGAAGCCGGACGGTGCAGACAGCACAGAATGCGACCAGCAGTACTATCGCCGTGTACATCATGGCGATATCCTCCGTACCCACTCGCGAAGCCCGCTCGTGACACGGTCGTCGAAGGTCACATCGCCGTACCCGGTCACGTCGATCCAGTGGACGTAGAGGTCATCGCCTTCCGGGTCGTAGTCGAGCGTCAGCGTACCCGGAGTGAGCGTGATGAGCCCGGCGAACACGGCCGTCTGCGACACGGTCGGCAACCCGCCGTGGACGCGCACGATTCCCGGCCAGAAATCCATCGTCGGCTTCAGCGCCAGGAACGCAAGGTTCGCGCCCGACGCGACGATCTTCGCGGCGAACACGGGTACAAACACGATGAGCGAACCGAGCGAGCGAAGTCGATCGGCAAGGGTCGGCGCGCTGAGCGCGTCGAATGCCGGCTCAGCGGCTGACAACGGCCGGTCGACCCGGCCGAGCCATCGCTCTCCGGTCGTCATCGTGCGGATCACGATCACGGTGGTCACGCTCACGACCAGCCCCAGAACGATCGCGGCGAAGTCCGGGGCGCCGATGAACACAATCCACGCGACGAACAACAGCCCGGCGAGCACTGTATGCTTCATAGCGTGCAATCGTAGCGAATCTTCGTGTCAGGCTCAAGAACCCAGGGCAAACGCATATGGCTCAGCCCGGCCGGACCTCGGAGATGGTCTGGTCGGAGTTGAATAGCAGCTGCTCGAGGTACTTGTCGTGATACGAGCAGATTCGCCGCCTGCCCTTGAGGCTGCGCTTTGAGTGAGAGTCGCGTT
>RECL01000360.1 GCA_007694025.1 Spirochaetaceae bacterium | reverse complement strand
GCCGATCACGACGTAGTTCTCCGCAAAATCGGCACCACGCCCGAAGTTGCGTACGCCCCATCCGATGCCGAACCAGCCACGTAGCAGGAAGGGATCGAGGAAGGTCATCTGTATCGTCGCGGTGCCGCCGGCGCCGCGGTACGCGTCCACCACTCCCTGCATCACGAAGGCGCCCAGGCTGTGGCCAACAAGATGGATCGTCCGGTAGTGGCCTCGTTCGGCCAGCAGGCCGCCAAAATGCCGACCGATCCGGTAGCCGGCGCGCGACGCGGTGAGCGCACGCAGCGAGTTCGCCGACCAGTCGTGCGCGTAGAGCTGCCAGCCGTCGTCGACGCCGGCATCGCGGATCCGCGCTATGAGACGTGCCGGCCAGTGCGACGGGTTGTTCCCGTACCCGTGCGATATCAGGAAGAGTGCGGTTGCGTGCGGTTCGGGTTCCGGTAGTTCGAGCGGAGAATGAATCGTCGCGCAGCCGGTCGCGATCAGGACGAGGCCGGCAGTAACCGTGCAGCGAACGACAACCAACCAATTCGCGAATAACCGTCGTACCATCGACGCGAGTATACCCGAGCGCGAAGCGGTGTGGTACCATGGACCGATGGAAGCACTGGTACTGGAACAGAAAGATCGGCTTCGCATCCGCGACATCGAAATCGCAGAGACGCTTGGACCGAACGACGTCAGAATCGCGCTGCGCAGCGTCGGGGTGTGCGGAAGCGACGTGCACTACTTCACGCACGGTGGGATCGGACCGTTCGTCGTGCGCGAGCCGATGATCCTCGGTCATGAGGCGAGCGGGGTCGTCGTGGAAACGGGCACAGACGTGAAAACCCTGAAACCAGGCGACCGCGTCTGCATGGAGCCCGGGGTGCCGAACCCGCACGGGCGCGCGACGCGGCTCGGAATCTACAACCTGGATCCCGACGTGTCGTTCTGGGCGACGCCCCCGGTCCACGGCGTGACGCGGCCGACGGTCGTACACCCGGAGAGCTTTACGTTCAAGCTCCCCGACAATGTCAGCTTCGCGGCCGGAGCGATGGTAGAACCGCTCGCGGTCGGGATGCACGCGGCGACGAAGGCGGGCATAGCGCCGGGAGACGTTGCCGCGGTGATCGGAGCGGGAACGATCGGGCTGGTGACAATCATGGCGGCGCTCGCCGGAGGATGCAGCCGGGTCGTCGCGATCGACATCAAGGATCCGAAGCTGAAGATCGCTGCGGGCCTTGGCGCGGTGACCACCGTGAACTCGGGCCGAACCGATCCGGCAACGGTCGTTCACGAACTCACCGACGGCTGGGGTGTCGACATCGTCTTCGAAGCGAGCGGTGCTCCCGACGCTCTCAACGCAGCGCTCCCGCTGATCCGTCCCGGGGGTACGCTCGTCGCGATCGGAATGCCGGTCGAACCGGTGTCGTTCGACGTCGTCGGGGCGCAGGCGCGCGAAGTACGCATGGAGACGATCTTCCGCTACGCGCACGTCTACCCGCGCGCGCTCGCGCTGATGGGCGCCGGCGCGATCGACCTTGATCCGCTCGTGACCGATCGCTACTCCTTCGACAAGAGCGTCGACGCGTACGAGTACGCGGTGTCCCCACGGCCGGAAAGTATCAAGGTACAGATCGAGATGCCCGGTTGATCCCGCGCGCGGCGCACTTCCCCGATCCGGGTACCGAACTGCGCGACGCGCTCGCTACGATTGATCTGGAGCTTTTTGGTGTGGCTGCGGTCGACGCCGATACCGACGCGGCGAAGCACGCCGTGCACGAGTACCGGCAGTGGATCGCGTCGGGGCTTCACGGAGAGATGGACTATCTTGCGCGCCACGAGCCGATGAAGTACGCGCCGCAGCAAATCCTGCCCGGCTGCAGATCGGTAATCGTCGTCGGGTGCAACTACTACCAGGCGCCTGCCGCCCCGTCCGACTCAGGTGAGCGTGGAGCGCGCGAAACCGGGCGTGTCGCGCGCTACGCATGGGGACGTGACTACCACAACGCGCTCGGCAAGCGCCTGAAGCGCGCAGTCGCGACGCTGCGGCGGATGCACCCGACCGACGAGTTCAGGCCCTTTGTCGACGCATCGCCGCTGTCCGAGCGCTTCTTCGCCGAACGCGCGGGGGTCGGATTCACCGCGCGGAACACGCTCACGATCAGCGGCGCGTACGGCAGCTGGTTCTTCCTTGGTGAGATCCTCACCACGCGCGACTACGATCCGACTCCGGTTTCCGCGCCGGTTCACGGCGGCTGCCCGTCGAGCTGCTTCCGGTGCGGGACCGTCTGCCCGACCGGAGCGCTGTACGACCACTACCGGATAGACGCGCGCCGGTGCATCAGCTACCTCACGATCGAACACCGGGGATCGATTCCCGTCGATCTGCGTCCGCTGATCGGCGACTGGATCTTCGGGTGCGACCTGTGCCAGGAGGTGTGTCCGCTCAATGTGCGCGCGCGCGCTACCACCCTCGCCGACTTTCGGGCGCACCGCGCGGGAGAGCGCCTGCGACTCGACGATCTGCTGTCGACTCCGGACGACGACGCGTACCGGAAACGATTCGCCGGTACGCCGCTGCTGCGTCCCGGCCGCGACGCGATGGTTCGAAACGCGTGCATCGCCGCCGGAAACTCGGGGGGAACCGATCTGCTCCCGGCGCTCAAGAGGCTGACTGCCGATCGTAGCATTCTGGTCCGCGAGCACGCGATCTGGGCGGTCGAGTCGATCGAACCGACCACTGCAACCCGGTGACCCGACGCACGACAACGGGTATACTCGGCAGCAGAAAAGAGGTGACTATGAAACGTACTACGCTCGTGCTCCTGGCCGCGGGGATGGGGAGCAGGTACGGCGGCGTCAAGCAGATAGACGGCGTCGGCCCGAACGGTGAGGCGATCATCGACTACTCGATTTACGACGCGATAGAGGTGGGCTTCACCGACCTCTGCTTCATCGTTCGCGCTGAGATCGAGGGGGCGGTGCGCGAGTTCTTCGCTGGCAAGTTTCCGTCGGGCATCGGCGTGTCGTACGCGGTGCAGTCGCTCTCCGACGTGCCCGGCGGCTTCTCGGTTCCCGAAGCGCGCAGCAAGCCGTGGGGCACCGCGCACGCGGTGTACGCCGCGCGGCACGCGGTCCACACGCCGTTTGCGGTTGTAAACGCGGATGACTTCTACGGGCGCGACGCGTACCGCACGGTCCACCGGTTCCTGATCGATGCCGACCCTGAGGCGCACGAGTACGCGATGGTCGGCTACCGGCTCGGGGAAACGCTCTCTCCAAACGGCACGGTGAGCCGAGGGATCTGCCATAGCGACGCCAACGGCTTCCTGACAAGCATCCAGGAGCACAAGAAGATCGAACGTTCGGGAGACCGGATCATCGACACGCTCGACGACGGGTCGACGGTCGATCTGTCGCACGACGACATCGCGAGCATGAACGTGTTCGGGTTCACGCCGGCGGTATTCGCGCAGATCGAGTCGGAGTTCGCCGGATTCCTGTCTGAGAGCGGCACAGACCCGAAGTCGGAGTTCTACATCCCGACGCTGATGACACGCCTGATCGACGCGAATCGCGCGCGGATGCGCGTGCTGTCGACCGACGCGCAATGGTTCGGGATGACGTACAAGGAAGACAAGCCGACCGTTCAGGCGCAGATCCGCGGCTACATAGAGTCGGGCGTCTACCCGAAAAGCCTGTGGGGCTGAGCCCGTGCCGGCCACACGTGGAAGTTTATGTGATCGGGTTCACATGTATTGCACAATTTGTACAGGAAAACTCTTCACATAAGCTAAAAAGTCGTGTATGCTTCAGATATCGGGTTATCGATACCCGACAGACCTTATAAGGAGTTTGCCATGCGCAAAGCACTTATCTCAACTATTGCAGTACTCGCCTTGGTCGCACTCGTCGGCTGCGGCGGCGGAGACCCGCCCGCGGCGCCGACCGGATTCGCGCCGAACCAGACCACCGAGGCGTACGCGTACGTTCACGGCGGATACGTCGGACAGGCCGTCGTCACGACCGATGCGAACGGCGCGATCAGCGCGACGCTCGATGAGGCATTCCTGCCGCACACGCTCGCGATCGTCGATATGGACGCCGCTGAGTGGACCGAGGACAACACTGTCTACTACGTTCAGCGCGGCAATCAGGTCCGCGTCGCGAAGTGGGTCGTCTACAACGGCACCACCTACACCGGCGTGACCGTCGGATCGACCCTGAGCTACGTTCAGTCGGGCGACGACGGAAGCGCGGCCGGCGGTGCCGACCTGGCAATGACGATCATCCGTAACGAAGCCAATATGAAGGCGTACTTTGAAGGCGTCGGTAACGGCGCGTTCCAGACGCTCACGCAGTTCGGCGGTAACCCGACCCCGGTCACGACCACGTCGTTCGGCAGCGTCTACAAGCGCGGATCGAACTACTGGCCGCAGGGACTCGGCTGGCAGGGTAACATGGACGCGATCGAGGCTGCCGCCGCGCAGTACGGAATTGCGTTCCGTCTGAACGAGATGACCCGCCGCTCCGACAACAACCGCTGGCAGCTCGCCGACGCGGTGACCGGCGCGACCGCATCTGACTTCCCCGACTACTTCGCGCTGATCCAGCTCGCCGGCGCGCGGCTGAAGATGCAGTAGAC
>RECL01000358.1 GCA_007694025.1 Spirochaetaceae bacterium | reverse complement strand
CGCGAAAGGCGGACTCCTGACGCTGACGCACCACATCGCGCGCAACTACGCGAAGAACGGGATCCGGTGCAACTGGGTGACCGTCGGCTGGGTGATCACGCCGGGGGAGATCGAGGTATGGGAGCGCGAGAAGCGCTCGCCCGAATGGATCGAGGAGAAGGCTAAGGAGGTCGTACCGCTCGGGCGACTCCAGACTGCGGAGGAGATCGGCGCCGCGGTCGCCTACCTGATGAGCGACGACGCCGACCAGGTGACCGACACCGAGCTCGACATCACAGGAGGACTACGAGTATGAGTGCAAGCCCACTGAAGCAGACGGTCACGAACCGCCCGACCGACGTCTGGAACGATTCGTGCTCGGTATCCGAACTCGAGTACGCGATCGCCAACGGCGCTGTCGGCGCGACGACCAACCCGGTCATCGTCGGGCAGGTCCTCAAGAAGGAGATGCACCTCTGGAGGGAGCGAATCGTCGACCTGGTCCGGAGCACGCCGGAGGCGACCGAACAGGAGATCGCCTGGCGCGTCATCGAGGAGATGGCGGTCAAGGGGGCCGGACTCCTCCGGCCGGTCTTCGAGCGTGAGAATCACCGCAAGGGGCGGATATCGATCCAGACCAACCCCACCTTCTACCAGAACGCGGGACGGATGATCGAACAGACCCTCGGCTTTGATACGCTGGCCCCGAACATGCAGGTGAAACTGCCGGCGACCGCCGCCGGAATCGCCGCGATCGAAGAGGCGACCTTTCACGGCGTGAGCATCAACGCAACGGTGAGCTTCACCGTCGCGCAGGCGATCGCGGTTGCGGAGGCGGTCGCACGCGGGCTTGCCCGACGCGAGGCCGCCGGCAAGCGCACCGAAGAAATGAGCCCGGTCTGCACGCTGATGGTCGGGCGGGTCGACGACTGGCTCAAGGTGGTCGCCGAGCGCGACGACGTGATCGTCGACCCCGAGGCGCTCGAGTGGGCGGGCGTGGCGGTGATGAAGCGCGCCTACTCGATCTACCGCGAGCGCGGCTACCGCACGCGCCTTCTTGCCGCGGCGTACCGCAATCACCTCCATTGGTCGCAGTTCATCGGGGGCGACGTCGTCCTCACGATCCCGTACCAGTGGCAGGTGCGATTCAACGGATCGAGCGTGCCGGTGGTCGACCGGATCGACGACCCGGTCCCGCCCGCGTACGTGGAGACGTTGCGCGCGCATTTCCCCGACTTCGTGAAGGCGTACGAACCCGACGCGCTCGCGCCCGACGACTTCGCGCTCTACGGCGCGTCGGCGCGGACGCTGCGATCGTTCATCTCAGGGTACTCGGACCTGCTGTCGGTGATCCGCGACTTCATGATCCCGAACCCCGACGAGGAGCGAATATGACGACGAAGATCATGAACTACATCGGCAACGCGTGGTCGGCGGCAGCAGAGCACGAAACGCTTCCGGTCATGAACCCCGCGCGCGGCGAGCAGATCGCCGAGGTTGGGCTCTCTCCGGCCGACACGGTCGGACGCGCGGTCGATGCCGCGCACGCGGCGTTTGCCTCCTGGCGCGACACGCCGGTCGGGGAGCGCGTTCAGCCGCTCTTCCGATTGAAGGTCCTCCTGGAGGAGCAGATCGAAGAGGTCGCGCGCGTGATCACCGACGAGTGCGGCAAGACGCGCGCGGAGAGCATCGGAGAGCTGCGCCGCGGGATCGAGAACGTCGAGACCGCGTGCGGGATGCCGTCGCTGATCCAGGGCTACAGCAACGAAGACATCGCGTCGGGGATCGATGAGCACATGTTTCGTCAGCCGCTCGGCGTGGTCACCGCGATCACGCCGTTCAACTTCCCCGGCATGATTCCGCTCTGGTTCCTGCCGTACGCGGTCGCTACCGGCAACTGCTTCATCCTGAAGCCGAGCGAGAAGGTGCCGATGACGAGCGCGAAGCTCTTCGAGCTGATCGAGCGCGCGGGCTTCCCGGCCGGCGTTCTGAGTCTGGTGAACGGCGGCAGGGAAACCGTCGACGCGCTCCTGGACCACCCGAAGGTCCGCGCGGTGAGCTTCGTCGGCAGCACGCCGGTCGCGCGTTACATCTACGGGCGCGCGACCGCGAACGGCAAGCGCGCGCAGTGCCAGGGCGGCGCGAAGAACCCGGTCGTCGTGATGCCCGACGCCGACATGGACGCAACGACGAAGATCATGGCCGACAGCGCGTTCGGCTGCGCGGGCCAGCGCTGCCTGGCGGCGAGCGTCGCGATCACCGTGGGTGATGCGCGCAAACCCTTTACGCAGCAGATGGCCGACGTCGCGTCGTCGCGCGTGGTCGGGTACGGCTTTGACGACGGCGTTCAGATGGGACCCGTGATAAGCAGCGACAGCCGCAACCGGATCATGAAGATCATCGGCGACGCCGAGGCCGACGGGGTGAGGCTCGTGGTCGACGGGCGCGGACGGAAGGCGGCGGGCTACGACGACGGCTACTGGGTCTTCCCGACGCTCCTTGACGGCGTCGACCCGCGCTCGCCGCTCGCGTCGACCGAGATCTTCGGCCCGGTCCTGAGCCTGATGCACGCGACCGACATCGACGACGCGATCCGGATGGTAAACGAGCGCAGCTACGGCAACATGGCGTGCATCTTCACCGAAAGCGGCGCGGTCGCGCGCAAGTTCCGTCACGAGGCCGACGCGGGCAACGTCGGGATCAACATCGGTGTCGCTGCGCCGATGGCCTACTTCCCGTTCAGCGGCTGGAACGACAGCTTCTTTGGCGACCTCCACGCGCAGGGCCGCCACGGCGTCGAGTTCTACACGCAGACCAAGGTCGTCGTCGAGCGGTGGCCGAAGAGCTGGTCGCGGCAGTTCTGATTACGGCCGATCGACCAGCACCGCGATCGCGGCGACCAGGAAGCGGAAGCGGACCAGTCCAAGCAGCGTCGGATTGTCGAGCGCGGCCAGAATGAGCCGGGGCAGATCGACCGCTGCGACGCGCGGCGGGTCGGTGGTGTAGACGCCGCGAGCGGTACGCGCGAACAGATCGGGATCACCGGTACTCTCCAGGACCAGCTTCCGTACGTCGGCCTGCGACGCCGTCGTCCGGTCCAGAAGCTCGGCGACTCCCGCAAGGTTGCGCTCGATGAAGATCACGTAGAAGGGGTAGAACGCACCACCGATGCCCAGGATCTCGGCGATCGCCAGGATTATCTCATCGCGGATGAACGGAGCGATGCGCGGCTCGAGCTTGTTGATCAGCGACTCAAGCCCGGTAGCCGCACCGAGGATCGCGAACGCGCGGGCGCCGTGGATGATCACGCGCGGGTTGTCGCTGCGCTCGAAGATGTCCACCATCCGCGGCAGGATCTCACGGTCGTCGAGCTCGGCGAGCGCGACCATCGCCTTTCCGCACAGCATGAAGTCCCCGGAATCGAGCGCCGAACGCAGCGCAGGGATTCCCCCGCGCAGGCGCTGCTGCCCGATCGTCTCTGCGGCGATGTGCGCTGTGGTGTACTCGTGCTCGGTCACCTCCTTGACCAACGCCGCTACGACCCGGTGATCGGCCGGATGCGCGCGGAGCGCCGACAGCGCCTCGGCGCGGACTGCGAAACTCGGTGATGTCAGTTTCGTGACCAGATCGTCGACGGCGGAGCGGGACGGAGTCTTCGCGAGCGAGCGGATGATCTCGCGCTCATCGTCGACGCTCCGCGTCCGGCCGAGCCGGTGGAGCGTCCTGATCGCGCGCAGCTCGCGCGGTGAGAAGAGGATGGAGATCGTATTCAGGATCGAGTACGCGCCGATATCGGGCAATCGCGTGACGAGCAGACTCACACCGAACAGCCCGACCAGCATGACGCCGAAGAAGAGCTGGAACGCGGCAGGACCCGACAGGCTCGTCCGGGTGATGATCGCGTCCAGAGCGAGCCCACCACCCACCGATCCGATGAAACCCGCGGTTCCCGCGACGATGTGATAGACGATCCCCAGATTCAGCCGTTGGTCCGACGTGATCGTCGCGAACAGATAGTCCTGCGAGCAGTTCATCATGCCGTTCGCGCCGACGTTGTAGAAGAAGATCACGACCGACGGTACGACCCACAGCATCCACGCGCTTCCGGATCCATCCGACAGCACCGACGGCAGGATCGACAGCGTCGTGATCAGCGCGAACGCGAAGTAGAGCGGCCGTGCGCCAACCCGGTCCATCAGCAGTCCCGCGGCCGCGGCCATCGCGATGACACCCATGCTGCCGATCAGCGTGATGTAGACGATGTTCGCGTCCGAGTGCCCGAAGACGACCCTGAACTGGACGATGATGAACGCGCCTGTCATCCCGAGCACGACGTTTTTGCTGAACAGAAGCGCCATCAGCCGACGAAACCCGGGACTCGCAAACCCCTCCCTGACGCAAGCGAGGAATGATCCGGTCGTGTCACCGCTCCCGAGCGCCGGCTCCGGAATCCCGGCGAGCGCGGTCGACGACAGAAGTCCGGCGACTATACCGGCCAGAAAGACCCCGGCGTAGACGACTCGCGACGGATCGCGCGACAGCGCAAGCCCGACCAGCAGCCACACGAGCGTCGATACCGTAGTATTGAGCGACTGTATCCGCGACAGGACCGCGCCGCGCCCCTTCTCCCCGACGACCGATCCCAGGATCGACTGTT
>RECL01000215.1 GCA_007694025.1 Spirochaetaceae bacterium | reverse complement strand
GCAGGACTCGTCGGACTCGGGTTCGGGGCCGAGTTCATCCCGATCTACCAGGCACACCCCGACGTGGAGATCGCGGCGATCTGCCGTCGTACCGAGTCGAAGCTGAACGAGATCGGCGACAGGTTCGGGATAGACCGACGGTATACGGACTACGACGCGATGCTCGCCGATCCCGACGTCGACTTCGTCCATATCAACAGCCCGATCCCTGATCACGCGCCGCAGACCATCGCCGCGCTCAAGGCGGGCAAGCACGTGATGTGCACCGTCCCGATGGCGACGACGCTCGACGAGTGTCGACAGATCGTTGACCTGGTCCGCCGGACCGGGCTCACCTACATGATGGCCGAAACCGTCGTCTACAGCCGGGAGTACCTCTACATCAAGGAGCTCTACGACAAGGGCGAACTCGGCGACATCCAGTACATGCAGGCCTCGCACCCGCAGGACATGGAGGGGTGGCCCGACTACTGGAAGGCGATGATCCCGATGCACTACGCGACGCACGTCGTGAGTCCGGTACTGGCGATGGTGGGCGGACTCGCCGACTACGTCAGCTGCTTCGGATCGGGCCGGATAAACGACGAGTGCGCTCGCCTGTCGGGGAATCGGTTCGCCGTGGAGTCGTGCCACATCAAGGTGAAAGACTCCGACGTCGCGGCGCACATCTGGCGGTTCCTGTGGGACACCGCTCGCCAGTACCGCGAGAGCATCGATGTGTACGGGACGAAGAGGTCGTTCGAGTGGCAGCTGATCGAAGGCGAGCAGCCGGTGCTCCACACAGCGAAGAAGCCCGAACCAGAGATCGCCGAACGCGTCGACGTACCCGATTTCGCGCACCGTCTGCCCGAACCGATCCGGAAGTTCACGCAGAGCATCCAGGACGCCGACCATCTGTCGTTCATCCAAGGCGGTGGGCACGGCGGGTCGCACCCGCACCTGGTCCACGAGTTCGTCTCCGCGCTGATCGCGGGACGCGATCCGTATCCGAACGCGGCTACCGCGGCGAACTGGACGTCGGTCGGCATCTGCGCGCACCAGTCGGCGCTCGCCGGTGGCGAGCGCGTCGACGTGCCGAACTACGAAGCGTAAAGGGGAGTGATCATGGTAGGTGTAATCGGACTCGGAGGAATGGGAAGCGGGATCGCGTCGACGCTCGCCCGCGGTGGATACGATCTTGTGGTTTACGACATCGACCCGGCGCGCGCTGCGCCGCTTGTCGCGACCGGCGGCGCGGTGGCGGCGGCGGCCGACATCGCCGATCTGTGTTCGCGCGCGGACTCGGTCATCCTGAGCCTGCCGAGCTCGCGCGTGACCGTCGATGTGATCGAGCATCAGATCGCACCGGCGTCTCGAAGCGGGACCACGGTGATCGACATGGGAACGACCACCGTTCGTGAGACCAGGCGGCTGCACGCGCTCCTTGCAGCGCGCGGTGTAGCGCTCGTCGACGCGCCGGTAAGCGGCGGTACCGCCGGGGCCGCGAAAGGGGAGCTGTTCGTCTTCGTCGGGGGCGACAAGCCCGCCGTCGACGCGAGCTGGCCTACTCTCCAGGCGCTCGGGGGCGGCCGACTGACGCACTGCGGACCGTCGGGCGCGGGCCAGGTCACCAAGGCCGTGAACCAGCTTGCGATGGGGCTCGTCGACGCGGCGTTCATAGAGGCGGTCGCGTTCGGCGTCAACGGCGGGGTCGATGCGGCAACGCTCAAGGAGGCCGTCGGTGGAGAGAGCGGCTGGCGAGCGCACTTGGCGCAGATCGCCGGTAGAGTAGCCGACGGCGATGGCGACGCGAACGACGTGAAGTACGCGGAGTTTGCCTACTTCCTCGACTTCGCGCACAGTCAGGACTTCCCAGCGCCGATGCTCGACGCGCTCCACGCGTACATGAGCCAGTTCCCCGAAACCGCGCGCGACAACATGAACAGGCCTTATCCGCCGCTCTGGTCGGCGCTCACGGGGGCCAGCGAACCCGAAGGAGCGAAGACGTGATCAGGCTATCGTGCGCATCGCTCTCCTTCGACGGGTTCGGCGATGAGGACTTCGTCCACACCTTTGCGAAGGTTCGCGACGCGGGGTACCGCCACCTGGAGTTCAACTGCTGGTACCCGCGCACGCTCACGCCGGCGAAGACGCGCGACCTGGGCGAACGGTGCGCACAGGCGGAAGTCTCTGTCGGATCGATTCACGTGTCGAGCTTCGGCGGGGAGGGGTCGCACGGCCTCACGAAGGATCTCTGCCACAAGCTGCGCGCGATCGAAGCGGTAAAGGAACTCGGCGGGTCGGTCGTCTGCGCGACCGGCGCGGGTCGCGGCAAGGACGGCGGGTGCGATGCGATCATCGCGGTTCTGAAGGAGCTCATGCCCGCCGCCGAAGAGTCGGGCGTGCTGATCAGTCTTGAGAACCACGCGGCGAACAACCTGGAGAACCTGGACGACTACCGGCGCATCTTCGACGCGGTCGATTCTCCCGCGCTTGGAATCTGCATGGACACCGGCCACTTCGAAGCGGCGTCGGTTTCTCTCGACGACCTGATCGACGAGTTCTGGACGAAGATCAACCACGTCCACCTCAAGGAGAACCGAAGCTTCGGCGTGAAGGAGTTCGTCCGCTTCGGCGAAGGTACAACCGACAACGCGGCGGCCGTAGAGCGCATGATCGACAAAGGTTATTCCGGCTACCTGGTGATCGAACTCTCCCCAGAAATCGGCGCCGTCGACGGCCGCCCGTTTACGATCGATGACCTGAAGAAGCCGTACGAGATGTTCGTCGGGTACGAGAGCGAGTAGCGGACGCGGCCCCTTCGACATCGTGACCGTGACCGGCGGTGTGCTCGCCGGGCGAGTGCACGCGCACATCGAGTACTCCGACCGCCACGTCTCGCACGGCGGTCACCTCGAGCCCGGCACGGCGGTGCTGACCTTCGCGCTGATCACGATCGCCGAGCTCGACGGGATCGACCTCACCGACGCCGACCAGTTCTGAGCGGTCGGCGCGCGCCCCCAGCGAATGCCCCAAACCCCGGCGGCCGCCGCCAACGCCGGACGGTAGCCCCAGCGCCCGGCGAAACTCCCCAAACTTTTTCTTGACTCTTTTGATCATAGAGGTGCATCTTACGATCATCACCTTATTGGAGGTTTCTATGAAAAAGGCATTCGTAATGCTTTTGATGGTTGTTGTTGCAGGGCTGAGCTTTGCAACCGGTGTCGTTGAGTACAGCGATCCGATCGACACGGCACGCGGTGCCGGTAGCTTCAACACGCTGCTCGCGGCGGTTGACGCTGCGGGTCTGACCGACACGCTGCGCGGCAGCGGACCGTTCACGATCTTCGCGCCGACCGACGCCGCGTTCGCCGCGCTTCCGGCCGGACTCGTCGACGCGCTCCTTGCCGACACCGACGCGCTGACCGCGGTGCTCCTCTACCACGTCGTGCCGCGCGATGTTCGCTCGGGCGAAGTCGTCAGCACTTCGGGCGCGGCAACGCTGCAGGGCGAAACCGTCGGATTCAGCGTGCGGAGTGGAGCCGCGTACGCCGATGACGCTCGCGTCGTCACCGCCGACATCACCACATCGAACGGCACGATCCACGCGATCGACTCGGTCCTTGTCCCGTCGTCGGTCAACGTCGCGAAGCTCCTCGCCGACGACATCGTCGACACCGCGGTAGCAGACGGTCGCTTCACGACGCTCGTGACCGCGGTCCAGGCGGCCGGGCTCGAGGCGACGCTTCGAGGCGACGGCCCCTTCACGGTCTTCGCGCCGACCGACGCCGCCTTCGCAGCGCTTCCCGCGGGTACCGTAGCGGCGCTACTGCGCGACATTCCCCGCTTGAGCAACATCCTGCTCTACCACGTGGTAGGCGCGGAGGTCTATGCGGCCGACGTCGTCGAACTCACCTCTGCGACCACCGTGCAGGGCCAGCCGGTCGCGATCACTGTTTCGGGTGGCAACGTCTTCGTGAACAACGCGCAGGTGATCATCACCGACGTCCAGGCGAGTAACGGCGTGATCCACGTGATCGACACGGTCATCCTGCCGCCCGCCGACAACATCGCGGCGACGCTCCAGGCAGACGGCCGCTTCACGACGCTTCTTACCGCTGTCCAGGCTGCGGGCCTTGCCGACACGCTCAGCACCGGTGGTCCCTTCACGCTCTTCGCCCCGACCGATGCCGCGTTCGCGCGTCTGCCGGTCGGAACCGTCCAGTCGCTCCTGGCCGACATCCCGACGCTGAGCGATATCCTGCTCTACCACGTCGTGGAAGGCCGCGTCTTCTCGGGCGACGTCGTCGGCCTCTCCAGCGCTCCGACCGTTCAGGGCGACTCGATCGCGATCTCGATCAGCGGCGGCTCGGTTCGTCTGAACGCCGACTCAACGGTCACCGGCGTCAACACCCTGGCGACCAACGGCGTCATCCACGTGATCGACCGCGTCATCCTTCCTCCGGGTAACTGAGGCCCGCAAGACTTTCGTCTCTCCAGCCGGGCCTTAGCCCGGCTCTTTTTTTGGTCGGGGAGGGGAAGCCGGCGGTTCACGGGCCGATACCGCGCCCCGCGCACGATCGCGTCCGTCGCGGCTCCCCCTGCCTCCAGCCGCCGTATCAGGCGGCGCGTATCGGGCTGCCGCCCTGCGCCGCCTCG
>RECL01000099.1 GCA_007694025.1 Spirochaetaceae bacterium | reverse complement strand
GCTGAGGGTCAACACGAACGCTCGATCAAAGGCCTGGCTCACCGCCGACACCGTGAGCGCGCCCGCGTCATCCAGGTCGGCAAGGAGTGTCACGGGCGATCCCTCGGTCACCGAGAATCGATCCAGGAGTGGGATCCGGTCGTGCAGCTCGCGCCGCAATGACGCGACCGATATGTCGGCGATCACCACTACGTCGGGTCGTCCGATCGCTCGAAACGGGCGGACGAGCAGCGTCGACACTTCCGTTTCTGCGCCCAACCGCCCGACGGTCCGCTCGTGCACGATCTCCATCGACACGCCCGGCACCATCTTCGACGCGAGCTCAAGTTCCGGGAACCGGCTCGATTCGGCGAACTCGCCAGTGAACGAACGGAACGTGATGAGCTGGCCGGGGAGCATCACGTACGCGTTCGCAATCGCCGGATAGCTCGACTGCAGGTTCGTGAGCGCGTTGTAGATTGCGATCCGCGCGTCGTAGCTTCCGTCGAAGCCAAGTACCGCGTCGCGGTAGCGCGCGTTGTTGGTCGCGTAGTTCGACGCCGACGCGACGATCCCGGCCAGGTAGCTCTCGTACTCCGCAACCAACCCGTTTGCGACACGCCACGTGATCTGCGCGAGCTCATCGCGAAGATTGGCGCGTCGCTCTGCGATCACGAACGCCACGTTCGCGCCGATGAGCGCGACTACCACGACGAGCGCTGCGACGATCAGGCGTGCGGTCAGACCAAGCCGGGCTTTCACTGCTCCATTGTCGACCTACTTGGCCGGTCGTGCAAGCGACAATAGTCGCGACTTCGCGCAAGACGGGTGACGCGCGCTCCAAGTCTGTGATACACATCCCGGTCATGGCTACTGAAGAATGGAGCGCGCTCGACACCGGTGGCGGGCTTGCGCTCACAGACACTGGTGCGGCCGTGCTCGAAAGCGCGCGACAGAGCATCGAAGAGCTGCGCAAGGTCGACGTTCTGCTCCGCCTTGTCGACCGCGAAGGAAGGCCGCTCGCGCGTCTCCCGGTCGACGTGCGCCAGGTAACCTCCGAGTTTCCGTTCGGCGATCAGACCTGGGCGCTCGACCGCATGGAGCGCTTCGGCCTGGGCGAGACCGACCGTGCCGTCTACTGGCGGAAGCTGTTCGCCGAGTGCCTCAACTCTGCTACGACGCTCTGCTATTGGACCGAGCGGTCTCAGAACGACGGTCCGAAAACCGAGGACATCCAGGGACGCGTGCAGCTCGAGCACTTCGACACCGTGGCCAGGTGGGCCGCTTCCGAGGGGATGCACGTCAAGGGACACCCGCTCTTCTGGTCGATCGACAAGTGCTGGCCGGGCTGGCTTTCCCGTTACGACCTTGCGACGCAGATGAAGTTTGCCGAGGTACGGGTTCGGGAGCTCCTCTCACGGTTCGGTGGGATCGTGCGAACCTGGGACGTCGTGAACGAAGCGCTCTGGGAGGCCGCGCCGGCCAACCTGGCGCGACGGCATTGGCCGCACCTGGAGCCGACCGCGACGATCGCCGACTACGTCGGTGAGGTGCTCGGGTGGGCGCGTTCTGAACGCCCGGCGTGCACGTACGTTCTCAACGACTACGGGCTGACGCAGGACGCGGAGGGCGCTCCGATCACCGCGTCCGACGGCACGGTGGTCACCGCCGCGCTTCAGCGCACGCGCCTGCTCTCCGTGGTGGAGGAGCTCGACCGGCGGGGAACGCTCCCCGACGCGCTCGGTCTTCAGTCTCACACGGGCGGGCTTTTGGCTCCCGAGACGCAGTGGGCCGTATACGACGAGCTTTCCGCATCGGGGCTCCCGATCCACATAACCGAGTTCTGGGCTACCGCCGACGTTGTAGGGTCCGCTCTGGAGAGATCGGGTCGGCCGGTCACGCCGCACGACGTCGAAGAGGCCACCGCCGAGTACATCGATCGCGTCCTCACTGCGGCGTACGGCCACCCGGCGGTGGACGCGTTTTCGTTCTGGGGGCTCATGGGCTCGGCGGTCACGTGGGGTTCGAACGATTCGTCGCACGTCGCCGGTCTCGTCTATGAGCGAGTCCGCTCGATACTGCGAGACCGATGGCGCACGAACGGGCGGTTCGAGGCAGACGACGCGGGCGTCGTTCGCCTGCGAGCGTTTCCGGGCGAGTTCTCGGTGACGTGCGCGCAGGGCGGCCACGGAATCCCCGCGGGCCAATACGTGACCGTGAGGAACAGCGGGACCAACGAGTTCAAGCTCCGCGCGCTGCGGACCAGGTCCGGGAACTGACAGATCGCCGGGTTCACTCGGCGCAAGGAGATACTGATGGCACCTACAGACCGACACAACTACCTGCACGGCCGGTACGACGCGCTTCACGACAGCCGGATGCAGCAGAAGTTCCGCAGGCTCGCGCCGATGCCGTTCGGGGTCGTCTTCCTGCCGTGGGCCGGGATGACCGAGGCCGACGCACGCGAACACTTTCGCATGATGCGTAAGCTCGGTTTCACGAACCTCAAGCAGACGATGGGAACCCCCGAGTGGCCCGAGGAACGAACGCTCGAGCTCGCGCTCGACGAGGGGATCATCCCGTACTGGTACGGCACCGGCGGCTGGGCGGACGTCACGCCCGAGTTGCTTGCGAAGCTCGGCCTGCCCGAATCGATGGACGTCGACGAAGCGCTCGCCCATCCAAAGGTCATCGAGTACCAGAACGCGATCATCCGCGAGCGCATTCACTACGACCGCGCGTCGCGCCCGGACGTTGGCGGTGGCATCGTTGAGGACGCGGGAGTCGACGAATGGGCGCAGGACAAGCTTTCGCTTGGTTCCGATCCGGAGCTTCGCTCTGACGCCCTGCCCGCGTTTCGCAAGTGGTGCCGGGCAACCTACCGCACGATCGAAGAACTTGTCCACGCATGGAACCAGTACGAAGTCGGAATAAGCGAGCGGCCGTACACGAGTTGGGCCGACTTCGAGTCGGATGCAGACCTCTCACGACACGACACCGAGCGCGACTACGGCTTCATCCGCGATGTCCTTCGCTTCAAGGCCGACTACACGCTTCAGGGAATACGACGACGAGTCCAGCGAAGCATCGAGCGCGACCCGGACGAGCCGATGCGAGCCGGAGGCGAGATGGGACTCTTTCTACCGTTCGCCTGGCGCGGAACCGACATGGAGGGGATCGCGCAGGAGATGCGCGAGGCCGGAAGTTTCTACCCGTCGATCCACCTTGCCTGGCACCTGGAAGAGGTCGGCTACGAGATGCCGCGGACGATCTACATGATGTCGTCGATCTGCGCCGACTGGTTCAAGGGCGGATGGGCGGCGACGTGGGAGAGCACCGGCGGGCCGCAGCAGTTTTCAGGCGGCGAGGGCTGGGAGCCAAAGGCGCGCGATGAGATTGCGGCGTTCACCGTCGACGCCGGCGCGATGGCGCAGCTCCAACTCTCGAATCTCGCGGGCGGGTTCAAGGGCGTCGGGCTCTGGTCGTGGAACTATCGCCGCGCCGGCTGGGAGGGCGGTGAGTACGCGCTCCTGAACCGGCAGCATCAGGCGACCGGCCGCGCGATTCGCGCCGGCAGCATCGCGAAGGCGGCACATCGGTATCGTCGCGAGATCTGGGACGGCCACAAGGAGCCGTTCGTCGGCGTGTTCCAGAACTGGGACAACGAGGCGATCTGGGCCGCGATCTCCGTGAAGGGGCGCTCGTTCTTCAAGCACGTGCCCGTGCGCGCCCGTGTCGGGGTCGGCCGCGCGCTGATCAACGCGAACGTTCCGTGGGAGCACGTCACGGCGAGTGACCTTGAGGCCGGCCTTGCTCCTCGCTATCGGACGATCTACCTCCCGTCGCAGGTTGCGATCTCAAACGAGCTTCTCACCCTTCTTCGCGACTACGTGGAACAGGGCGGGCGCGTCATCCTGGACGCGCCCGGCGGCTGGTACGATTACCGCGGACGCGTGCTGGATACGGACGCGGGCAGTCCGTTCGAGCGGCTCTTCGGCGCGGTCGTCACCGACTACGCGTACTCGAACAACGTGCCGCGCCGGCTCCGCGTCCCCGGCGCCGCCGCGGTGCGGGCAGGCGTCGACCGTCTCCTGGACGGCTTCATCATGGAGCTGCGTCTCACCACCGCAGCGGCCGCCGAGCACTTCGACACCGGCGAGGTCGCGGTGTCGCGCAACCGTGTGGGTTCAGGCGAGGCGATCATCCTCGCGTACGAAGCGTCGGCATCGTGCTGGAAGCCGGGGAACCCTGCCGCGGAGGCGGAGATCCGTCGCTGGTCGCTCGGCGACGATCGCGTACCCTACTCGTGCGCGGACGGGATCGTCTACAGGCTCGCTTCACGTCGCGCCGACCACTACTTCCTTGTCAACGACGGGCCGGCCCGCCGTTTCGCGCTCGAGACGCCGGGGTACGAGTACCGCGCGTGCACGGACGCAGAGACTGGCGAAGCGCTCGATCAGTCGACGGGAATCGACATTGGCGCACACGACGCCCGCTGGGTCCGGATGGAGAAGTAGGCGCGAAGCTTAGCCGTTCGCGTCCGGCGAAGTAGGGAATTTCCCCATTGTTACGTGCCGAGGGCGTGATAGACTTCGCTGCATGATCAACCGTATGTCGGTCTCCTTAGCACCCCAAAGCGACGGGGGCCTCTCGGGTCGCTCGGGGTACATCACGAAACGGAAGAA
>RECL01000421.1 GCA_007694025.1 Spirochaetaceae bacterium | reverse complement strand
CTTCACGGGTCGCCGCCTAGAAATCGATCTCATTGAGGATCTTCATGATCTCCATCCGATGCGTCGTGCCGAGCTTCGTGTAGATGTTGCTCACGTAGTTGCGCGCGGTCTGCTCGGTGACGTTGAGGTGTTCGGCGATCTGGCGGTTGTCGAGCGCCTGTGCGATCAGGTGCAGCACCTCGCGTTCGCGCCCGGTCAGAGTCCGTATCCCGTCGACGATCCGCGCCGACTCGTCGTCCTGCGGGCGGTCGGTGTGCAGGAGCTTGCGGGCGACCATCGGGTCGATCTGGATGATCCCGTCTTTGACCGCGCGCAGCGAGTTGATGAGCTCCACCGGCGGCCGGTTTTTGAGGAGGTAGCCAATCGCGCCGTGCTTCATCGCGGCCTTCACGTACTCGTCGTCGTCGAACGTCGTGAACATCACGATCCGCGTGTCGGGCAGTCGGCGCGCGATGACCTCCGCCGCGTCGACGCCGTTCATGACCGGCATCCGGACGTCCATCAGCACGATGTCGGGGCGCGTCGATTCGGCGAGCGAAATCGCCTCGCGCCCGTTCATCGCCAGCCCGACGACCTTCATGTCTGACGCGCGCGCCTCGAGCACGAACTTGAGCCCTTCGACGAAGACGCGCTGATCGTCAACGAGCAGAACTCGAATCATCCTGATCCTCCCCGAAACTCTGTCCATCCTGCCCGAATGGTACCGTCGCGGTTACCGTGAAGCCGTCGGCAGTACCGTTCCACGTGACGGTTCCGCCGTAGCGACCAACCCGCTCGACCATCCCCTTGAGCCCGATTCCCGCGACGGTGTCTGCCGAGCCGACGCCGTCGTCGGATACCCGGACGTGCAGATCGTCGTCCACGACCGTCAGGACCAGATCGATCCTGGCGGCCTTCCCGTGCCTGAACGCGTTGATCAATCCTTCCTGGATCAGATGGTAGACCGCGACGTCGATCCCCGGCGGCAATCGCGCGGGGACGTTCGAGAAGTTCGTCGCGACGCGGATGCCGGTGGCCAGAGAGAAGGTAGAGACCAGGCGCTGGATCGACGCGAGTCCGTACGGAGCGTCCGGCTGCCGGACTCGCAACGAGTAGAGCGTGTCCCGGACCCGCTGGAGTCCGTCCTCCGCATTCTCACGGGCGACGTTCAGCATCCTCGATACGCCGAGCGGGTTGAGGCGAACCATGTCGGTCGCGGCCTCCATCAGCATTATGTTGTTCGTGAGCGTGTAGCCGACCACGTCGTGAATGTCGCGCGTGATGCGCTTGCGCTCGGCTTCGGCCGACTCTGACTCCACGCGGATCACCGTGTCCTGGTACTCCTGGTTCAGCCGGGTCAACTGACCGATACTGACGTCGAGCCGTCGGTGCTGCTCCTGGACAGTAACGAGCTCCTCCCGGTAGCGTGCTGCGACGCAGATCGAGATTGCAGCGACTCCCAGTACGACGAGCACGCCGATCTGTTCCGCCAGCGAGACGAACGTGCGGCCGGGCGCATCGAGCGCGAACCGCAGCGGTGACGATAGAGCGAGCAGAAGAATCACCACCGAGCCAATCAAGTTGATCGGGTGGCGCTCGAACAACGCGACCTCAAGGAGCACGCTCAATCCCAGAAGGCCCCAGAGTGCGGGGCGCGCGGCCAACAGCGACTGCAGCGCAAGGAACACGGCGCCATGAACGATCAGCACGAGTCGGGTCGTGCGGCGCGATCGTAGCGTGCTCGCGGCGACCGACAAGGCGAACGAAGCCGTCAGGAATATCCAGACGAAGTCGCGCTCCGAAAAGTGAAGGTGCGACGCAGCGTCCCCGACGGTCGTCGCGACCACGACCAGCGCGTGCGCCGCGACCGAGTAGGCAAGTATCAGAATCGCAGGCAGCGGCATTCCAGTCTCGTCCGTGGATTGTCGCGCGCAGTTCGCAGCCCGTCAAGCTACGAGCGAAGCGACGACAACGGATCAATCAGCTTCGCTCCCGGAGGCGGGGTCCCGAAGTCGGGAATCGGCAGCAGTTCTGCGCCGCGTCGCGATGACTCGTGCGCGACGATTCCCGGGGCGTTCAGGCGCGCCGCGAACCAGACGTTATTCGGCGGAAGCCGGTCGGTCGTGATCGCCTCCACGAAATCCTGCACCAGGAACTGGTGCGACCCGCAGTGACCGTTCGCAAGACCCACGAACTCACCCGGCAGCCTCGCGACGTCGTGGACCCAGGAGACGCCGAGGTGGGTGCGGCCGACTAACTCGTCGGGAAGCGTACCACGGTTCTTATCGGTGATGACCTGTCCGTCATAGACCAGCATGTTGCTGAGGTCCTGCGATTGACGCGTCACCGACTTCCTGGTTCCGTCCCAGTCGATGGCCGACGCATCGGCGTACGCCGCATCGTACCCTTCGAGCCACGACCAGACCGCCGATCCGGGTGCCTGCTCTTCAAACGCGGCTTTTGTTCCGATCGTTGTCTGTCGACTTTCGCCGGCACCGACCCGTCTGAACTCGTTGATCCGGGCGCTCCCGCCGTCGGCCGTTCTGAACAGGGCCGTCTGGTTGCTGAAGCGATTTCCCCACAGGCTCAGATGCTCGTCGAAGATTCCGTCGACGTGATCGTCGACGAAGCCGAAGCACGAGACGTGCGTCATGCGCGAGAAGGTGACGCCAAGGACGTGACAGACCGAGTGCGTCGGGTAGAGCATCGGAGGGAAGCTCGCGGTTCGCTTCCATTCGTCTCCGCCGCTGAACTTGTACGGCGTGTAGAAGTGCGCCATGTCGTGGTGGTACTGGCCTTCGCCGTAGACGAAGCGACCGAAGTCGCCCGCGGCGAAGCGCCGGCGGCAGTACGTGGTCTGCGGGCGGTAGTAGCTGGTCTCTCCGAGCATATAGGTGAGCCCGGTCTCAGTGACCGTTCGAACCAGGAGGTCGAGCTCATCGAGCGTGACCGCTGCCGGTACCGCGGAGTAGACGTGCTTCCCGGCGCGCAGTGCCTGCACCGCCTGGTCGGCGTGCGTCCAGCGCTGCGTGAACAGCGCGATCGCGTCGCAGTCCGACCGACACAGCTCATCGAGCGATCCGTACACTTCGGAGACCTTCGCGTGGTTGGCCGCCTCCTTCCGAGCCCGGTCGACGATAACGTCGGCCAGGTAGACGCGGTCAACAAGCGGGTGTGCCGCGAACAGCTCGACGAAATGGCGTCCAAACTGTCCGATTCCTGAGATTCCGATCGTCAGTCCCATGTGAGCGCTCCTTTCGGTTGCAGTTTCGTGTTCGACGACCTCTTCCCAGCCGCCGCCGAAAAAGAGAGGGGCTGCGGTATTGCCGCAGCCCCTCAGCAGGAAGCGAGTGAAGAGCCGGTTGACCCTCCTTCACGGAGCCTTACTGTCCGCGAGCCGCCATTTCGCGCGTCAGTTCGGCCAACAGGTCGCGCCCACCGCGCCGTTCCCATTCGGCGATGAACTGGTTGTACTCACCGATCGGCCGTGCACCCGTCACGAAGTTCACGATGTTCTCGTTCACGAAGGTGCCAAGGTCGGCGGTGAGCTCTCGCATCCGCTCGTTCGACGGGCGAACGACCAGATAGTCGCGGTAGACCGAGTCCTTGATGACCGAGTAGATCTCTTCTGCCTCATCCGACCAGGGATCGTCGAGCGCTTCGCCGTAGCGCGGCTCTCCGGTCAGGAAGTTGATGTACATCGGCAGTCCGAGCTGCTCGCGCTGCTCGACCGGGACCATCCACTCGAAGCGGCCGTCTGAGGTGCGGCGGTGTTCGATCCCCTCGCGACCCCAGAATCCCAGGTTCGTTCCGTCTTCGCTGATCATGTAGTCCATCAGCCGCATCGCGGCTTCGGCGTTGCGTGAGGAGGTCGGTATGGACGCGGCCATCCAGAGGCCGACTCCGTCTTCGTTCAGCGGATCGCCGTACGTATACCCACCGATCCCGTCGGCCGACCGCGGCGGAGCGTACGCGCCGATCCGCGCGTCCATCCCGGCACGCCGATAGATGTCATTTGCGCGAACCACGTCGTCGATCCGCATTCCTGTCATTGCGATCCTGCCCTGGTGGAGGCGTTCGCGACCCTGTGACGGATTGAGGATCAGGAACTCGGGGTCCATGATGCCTTCGTCGTAGAGGCGCTTGAGGTATTCGACCCACTGGCGAGACTCCGGGACTGTGGTCGTGTAGCGCCACTCTCCATCGATCATCTTGAACTGATCGATCGGGAGGTCGAACGCAGCCGACACCCACCGCGTCCAGAACATGAACCCGAAGCCGCCGTACGCGTACGAGTCGTCGCGGCCGTCGCGGCGCAGACCGTCGCGGATCACCTTGCCCGCCTCATAGAACTCGTCGAGCGTCTGAGGCGCGTTGACCCCGTAGCGATCGAGCAGGTCATCGCGCATCAGGAAGATGTGCGGTGCGACCCAGAGCCGAGGGATCCAGTATGTGTTGCCATCGTCGAAGACCATCGACTCCATCACGTCGGCCGGAACTCGCGCATTGATGTTCGGCGCGTTTCGGAGCAGCTCATCCAGCGGTCGGAAGATCCCCTCCGACGCCCACTGCTGGACGATCGCGTTCGACGGACCGTTGTTGATCACGATGTCCGCCATATCTCCGGACGCGACCGCCAGGTTGAGCCGGTCGGCGTAGCCGTTCCACGGCACGTTCTGGTAGACCGGTCGAACAC
>RECL01000220.1 GCA_007694025.1 Spirochaetaceae bacterium | reverse complement strand
CGGTGCGCCCACACGTCGGCGCTGTCGTGCGCGACGAAGATCGGAAGATCGCCGACGATCCGCACCCCATGGACCGACGCGACCGCCCGAAGCGCGTACCACTGCGTATGGAACACCCACTGGAGGTACTTCGTCAGCGCGATTCGTTCACTGTGTTCGTCGGAAAACCGCTCGATCGCCGCTGGTTCTCGGTCGCGGAACTCTGCAGGCCATTCCGACCAGGGGCGTCCGTCGTGTGCATCCTTGAGCGCGGCAAACAGCGCGTAGTCGTCGAGCCAGTCGCGGTTGAGCTGTTCGAACCGGGCGAGCTTCCCCCGATCGGACGGCGACGCCGTACCGACGAACCGGTCAAACGCGCTCTTCAGGACCCCGAGCTTCCACGGTATCAGCACGCCATAGTCGACCGACGATCCGGCACGCGCGCCGTGAGCGCGGTCGGGCGAATCGTCACCGAGTGCGTCTTCGGGAAGGTGGCCGGCGCGCACGAGTGGCTCGAGCCCGATCAAGAGCGGATTCCCGGCGAACGCGCTGAAGCACTGGTACGGCGAATCGCCGTAACCGGTCGGCCCAAGAGGGCACACCTGCCAGAGGCGTTGACCGGCGCGGACCAGAAAGTCGATGAAGCCGACGGCTTCGTCGCCAATCGTACCGATCCCGTACGAGCCGGGAAGGCTCGTCGGGTGCAGCAGCACGCCGGACGACCTGGGCTCGCCAAGGATCGAATGGTCGATCCGAGTGATCGCGCGTGCCATCCCCGCTTCCGCGCTACCCGCGCTTGACTGGCGACACATCGATTCTGATCGCATCGCGCTGCGCGGCAAGAGAGAGTTCGGCCGCCTTGAACGTGTGGGCCTGCGGCATCGCGGTTTCGGTGCCGTTCAGACAGTCGAGGATCAGCGCGCCGAAGTACGGGAATCCGACGGTTCCCGACACCGACATGTGACGCTCACCATCCTTGTTTGCCAGGTAGACCTGGTCTCCCTGCCGATCGCGAGCGAGGTCGACGTACTTGCGCAGCTCGATGTAGCCGTCGGTACCCAGGATAAACGTTCGCCCGTCGCCCCACGTCGACAATCCCGAAGGGGTGAACCAGTCGACGCGGAAGTAGCCCGTCGCGCCGTTGTCGGCGACGAGCGTCGCGTCGCCGAAATCCTCGAGCTCGGGGTACTCGGGATTGTTGAAGTTCGCGACCTTGCTGTGCAGCACCCGCGCGTCGGTCGCTCCGGCAAAGTAGAGGAACTGCTCGATCTGGTGGCTCCCGATATCGGTGAGAATACCGCCGTAGCGTTCGCGCTCAAAGAACCACGCGGGACGGTTACTCGCGCCAAGCCGATGAGGACCTGTCCCGAGCACCTGGAGCACAGTACCGATCGCGCCGTCTTCGATGAGGTGCCCTGCGAATACGGCGCTCTCGTTCTGTACGCGCTCGCTGTAGCATACCGCCCAGATCAGCCCGGTCTCGTCGACTTTGGCCCTGGCAGCGGCGAGCTGCTCGAAGGTCGTGAACGGGGCCTTGTCGGAGAAGTAGTGCTTGCCGTGGCTGAGGACGCGAACCCCGATCGGGCCACGATCGGCGGTCACCGCCGCCGACGCGACCATCTGGATCGTCGGATCGTCGAGCAGCGCCTGCTCGCTGGTGGCGACGGTCGCATCGGGGAAAGCCGAGGCGAACGCAGCGCGCTTGTCGGGATCGGGATCCCAGACCATCGCGATCTGGGCACCGGCATCCTGCAGTCCGTGGCACATGCCGTAGATGTGCCCGTGGTCGAGCCCGATCGCACCGACCCTGAACTCACCCTTGGATACGACCGCCTCGGCCTTGGCCCGGGGTGCGTAATTCATGCCATCGCTCATCCTCGTCCTCCTCTGCCCTTTCGCTTCTGTTTCTGCTTCACTTCTACGGCGCCGAAGATCGCGACGCCCTCCACCTTGATCGTCGGCGAACCGGGTGGCAGGTCGTAGGTGCGCTCCTTGCCTTCGAACGCACCGAAGATCCCGGCGCCGCTTGTCTCCACGCGCACCCCGTCGGGAACGATGATGTCGACACCACCGAACATCGCGACCGCGTTGATCGTCATCCCGCCGGCCGGGATTCTGGCCTCCCGAAGGTCGATGTCGCTGCCGCCAAAGATCGCGACGACGTTCAGCGTCTTCGGAGGATCCCAGACGCCCTTGCGATCGGCACCCGAAAAGATCGCGATCACCGACGACTCATCGCGAACTTCACCCCGGTTGATCGCGACCTGCTGTTCACCATCGGAAGCCGACAACGCGTCGGCGCCACCGTAGGGAGCCGGAGCGTTCGGAGAGCCGACCAGGGGCAGATCCAGAATCAGCGTGCGCAGGTCGGCGTGCGCCGACGCATTCGTCGCGGTCGTCAGCCGATCTTCAAACTCGGCCTCGCTGAGCAGATCGCGCGAGTAGCCCGAGGATAGTTGCTCGATAACCTGCTCGCGCAGTCGCTCGAGAGAGTCTCGTGGGGAGTCGCTCATACGCGGATTATACTTGCGCTGTGCGTATCTGTCACTTCGCCCGGTGGTGGCTTTGACACCGGGCGGCGTCGCGGCTACCCTCGCCGCATGGAGATAGCCGGGCAACTGCCGGATGCAGGGGCGAACGCGGTCGCGTTCGCTGTGGCGCTCGCCTTCGCAGCCGCGACGTTGCTGCTCGCGATCGCGTACACCCGCCTGCGGGCGCGCACGCGTGATCGCGACTCGGATACCGCCTCTTCATCGATCGTGACGCAGATCGAAACCGTCCGGTCGGAGATACAACGGCTGAACGAGCTGTTCGTAGTGCCGCAGACGCGCGGTGCGATCGGTGAGACACTCCTCGGCGAGCTTCTGGCCGCCTGGCTTCCGCCGAAGGGCTTCGAGCTGCAGTACGGCTTCGCGACGGGCACCCGCGTCGACGCGATCGTGCGGCTCGGCGACAGGATTGTCCCGATCGACAGCAAGTTCCCGCTCGAGGCGTACCAGCGCTACCGGGCCGCGGGTGTCGAGGCGACGAATGGCCCGCTGCCCGCTGACCTTCGAAGGGCGGTGGGAAGGCACATCGACGATATCGCCGACCGCTACATCCACCCCGAGCTCGGCACGCTGTCGTTCGCGCTTATGTACATCCCGAGCGACCGCGTCTACACCGACCTGTTCGCCGCGCGCGCGAGCGATCTGCTGTCCGACGCGCTGCGGCGAAGCGTTGTCCCGGTCGGTCCGTCGACGCTCTTTCTCTACCTGCAGACGGTCGCGTACGGGCTGCGAGGGCTCGCGATTCCCGCCGACGCGCAGCGGCTCGTCGAACAGCTCGACCGGTTGCACACCGAGCTCGACCGGCTCGCGAAGCAGTTCCGCGTCGCGGGCGGTCACCTGCGAAATCTCACGAAGGCGTTCGACGAATCGTCGGTCGCGCTCGACCGCGCGCTGCTGCGGAGCGAGCGGCTGACCGGTCGACACGACACGGACGACGCCGGGTGACCGCTGCGCAGCCTGCGGACACCGAGACCGTGCGCGGGTTCGTGGTCCACTCGCTCGTGCAGCGCGCCGGCCGCGACGCGTCACGGATCGCGTGCCTGGGCCGGCTCGACGACGGCCGGACCTTCGCTGCGGTCTGGTCGCCGTACCGTCCACGATTGTTCGTGCGCTCTTCCGACGCAGACGCCGCCGTCCGAGCGGTACCCGGCGCGTGTGAGGTCGAACGGAGCGACCGTCGGACGATCGACGGCGAACCGGTTGTCGCGGTGTCGGCGGCGTCGGTCGCTGATCTGCGCGACGCGCGGTCGGCGTGCGAGCGGACCGGAATCCGTACCTACGAGGCGGACGTCGCCCCGACCGACTCGTTCCTGATCGATCACCGGATCCACGGCACGGTAGAACTGTCGGGACCGATCGTAGACGGCAAGGCGGTCGACTGCGTGATGATGAACCCTACGGTGTCGCCGGTGGACGCCGCGATTGCGCTTGAGGTCGTGTCGATCGACATCGAAACCGACGTCGACACCGGAGAGATCCTTGCGATCGCTCTGGTGTCGACCGGAGCGTGGAAGCCTCCGGTGTCGACGGTGCTCCTGGTCAATCCGCGGGGCCACGCGATCGACGGCGATGCAATCGACGGCCACGCGATCGACGACGCCGCGGCCGACGGTTCGATCGAGGCATTCGCCGACGAGGCGGCGCTCCTGCGCCGCTTCATCGAGCGTGTCCGCACCATCGACCCCGACATCATCACCGGCTGGAATGTCATCGACTTCGACCTTGCGACGATCGCGGCGCGGCTTGACCGTCACGCGATCGAGTTCGCGATCTCGCGGTCGACCGAGCCTGCACGGTTTCTGCCGGCGAGTCGCGATCGCGACGGAAGGCGCCAGAACGCCGGGTTCGCCTGCCAGGGGCGCCAGGCGATCGACGGACTGCGGCTGGTGCGCTACGGACCCGAGCACTTCAGCGACCGAAGGCTCGACAGCGTCGCGAACGCGGTGCTCGGCACCGGCAAGACGATCGCCGCGTCGACGTCGGCGTCGAAGATCGCGACGCTGCGCTCGCTCTACCGGGATGATCCGGTAGCGTTCTGCCGCTACTGCCTCAACGACGCCGATCTGGTACTGCAGATCCTGAACCGTACCGGCCTGCTCGACTTGACGATCAGGCGGGGATCGCTGACCGGGGTCGGACTCGCGCGCGC
>RECL01000105.1 GCA_007694025.1 Spirochaetaceae bacterium | reverse complement strand
CTGCACTCTGAGTGAACCAACCAGCAGTTCCGCGATGCGGAACTGCTTTTTTTTTTGGGGTGGACACGGCGACGCCGCGGCGGCATTATCGTCTGCGATGAGCGGCGATCGCCCCACTCTCTCCGATTTAGTCGATCACAATCCGTTGCTTGCCAACGCGACGGCGTTCGGGCTCGATCCCGGCGACGCAGTCGCCCGGATGCCGGGCGCCTATTTTTCCGAATACGATCCGGCAACCGTTGCCCGCCATGTGGGGCAGCTGTGTGCGCTGTCAATCAAGGAACCCTACACGCTCGACGCATCGCGACTCGACGACCGCCGCGTCAGACTCACGATCATCACGATCGATGATTCTGGTCTGCTGAGCCTGCTGACCGGTATTCTGGGGTCTGCTGGCTTCGACATCTCCGAAGGTTCGGTGTTTACGATGGCGCGTGCGACATCGCTGGCAAGTGCGACATCGCGATCGCGTACCACGTCGGCCGCCTCACCGGATGACGCGCAGGCGGGCCACGCTCGCCGTGCCTCAGGCTCTCCGTACCGCGGCGGCTCGCGGCGAAACCCGTATGATCGGCGATACGCGGCAACCCCCAGGGCCGAGCTGCCCGATCGCAGAATAGTCGATCAGTTCGTCGGGACGATTGCCGACGGCATAGGGCTCGATGAGTTCTTCACCGACCTCACGCGAAGACTCGATCTGGTCATCCCGAACATCCTGCCGGGCGGTGACCGCCAAGAGGCGCGACGACTTGTCAACGAGGCGGTGGCCGCGCGGCTTCGATCGGATCAGTCCGCCAGCGTCGGGTCGCTCTATCCGGTCGACGTATCGTTTGCCGACTCCGCGCCCGGCCACACCGTGATGATAGTCCGTGGCGAAGACACCCCCTTCTTCCTGTACGCGCTGTCGGCCTCGCTGAGTCTTCAGCAGGTATCGATCGAATCGGTCCGGATCCAGACGCAGCGACACACGATCAGCGACAGGTTCGAGCTTCTGACATCGTCGGGGGAGCCCATCACCGACCCCGGAGCACTCGACCGGTTGCGCTTTTCGGTACTGCTTACGAAGCAGTTTACGTACTACCTGGGCGTTGCTCCCGACCCGTACGTCGCGTTGATCCGGTTCGAGTCGCTGAGCAGCGAGCTTGCCCAACAGTCCGACTCCGGTATCGAACGCATCGTTCGCAGCCCGCACGTGCTCGGCGAGCTTGCGCAGCTCCTTGGCGCGAGCGACTTCCTGTGGGAGGACTTCATCCGCCTCCAGTACGAAACGCTCCTCCCGATGCTCACCGACGGGGCCGATCAGTTGAGCGCCCCGCCCGAGTCGCAGCAGGAGCGCCTTGACCAGGCCCTTGCAGGCTGCGACTCGGTCGACCAAACGATAGACGCCCTCAACGAGTTCAAGGATCGCGAAAGCTATCTCATCGACCTTGACCATATTCTTGATCCCGACCGCGACTTCTTCTTCCTGAGCCGGCGGCTTACGGCGCTTGCCGAGACGGTAGTACGGACGGCGCTGCGCATTTCGTGGGAGCAGCTGACGGCCCGCTACGGTGTCCCACGGACCGTCGCCGGGATCGAGGCGGCGCACGCGATGTTCGGACTCGGCAAGCTCGGAGGACGCGCGCTTGGATACGCGAGCGACATCGAGCTTCTGTTCGTGTATAGCGACAGTGGAATGACCGACGGCGCCGAGCCGATACAGAACGCCGAGTTCTTTGAGCGGCTTGTGACCGACACGACCGGGTGCATACGAACCAGGCGAGAGGGCATCTTCGCGGTCGACACACGGTTACGACCGCACGGCAGCGCCGGACCTCTGGCGGTCAGTCTTGAGAGCTTCAACAAGTACTACGGTCGCGGCGGCGACGCTCACAGCTACGAGCGGCTCGCGCTCACACGGTTACGCGCAATCGCCGGCGACCCGGAGTTCGGAGCGCGCGTGGAACAGCTGCGCGACGATCTCATCTACGGTGCCGACAGCATCGCGCTTGCTGAGATCCGCGACCTGCGCGCCAGGCAGTTCTCGGAGAAGACCCGCGGCACGAACGGCATGACAAACCTCAACGCGAAGTTCAGCCCGGGAGGACTGGTCGACCTGGAGTACGGCTTACAGTTCCTCCTGGTGCAGCACGGGCGAACCAACCCGGGGCTTCGCACGCGAAGCCTTCACTCTGCGCTCGACGAGCTTGGACGTCTTGGACTGATGGATTCTGACGAAGTTCACCGTCTGACGCGGGCGTATCAGTTCCTGCGAAAGCTGATCAACGGACTGCGCATGCTGCGAGGCAATGCGCGTGACCTGTTTCTCCCGCGCGTCGACAGCCTTGAGTACGAGCACCTCGCCCGCCGCATGGGGTACCAGAACAAGTCCGATCTGACCGCGGCCGAGCAGTTGCACATCGACTTCGAGACCCGAACCGCAGGCATTCGCGCATTCGTCGAACGATACCTCGGGCGCGAGTCCATCCCCGGCGAACCGACGGGTAACGCCGCCGATCTGATCCTGTCAGCCGACCCACCCGGGTCGCTCGTTCGACAGATTACCGAGTCGGCGGGGTTGAGCAATCCAACGCGGGCTCTTGCGAACCTGCGCAGTCTTGCAGGCTCGGGCGAGCAGACCGAAGTCTTTGTCGAGCTGGTCATCCTGGTGTGGCCCGCGCTCAGGACGAGCGTTGAGCCGGACATGGCGCTCAACAACTGGGAACGCTACGCCTCGCGCACGAGCGATCCGACCGCGCACTACCGCTCGTTGCTCCGTCAGCCGCGGATGATGGAACTGATGCTGAGAGTCTTCGCTGCAAGCCAGTTCCTGTCGGACACACTGGTCAGGAACCCGGAGTTTCTGGAGTGGTCGCTCGACAGCCGCGTAGTGAATGCAGAGCGCACCGACGACCAGATGAGACGCGATCTGGGCGCTGCCGGACTGCCCGACGCAGCGGCCGACCGTCGAAAGGCGATCGTCCGAACGGTCCGAAAGCGCGAGCTCCTGCGAATCGGAACGCGGGATATCTGTCTAGGCGTGGAGTTGGCGACAATCACCCGAGAGCTCTCCGCGCTTGCCCGCGCGTTTGTGCAGGCAGAGCTCGAAGCGGTCTACCGCGAGACCGAGACTCCGCCTCCGGACCGGACCAGGTTCGCGATTCTCGCGTTCGGGAAGCTCGGAGGCAACGAACTCAACTACAGCTCGGACATCGACCTCCTTGGCGTCTACGACGATACCGGATCGGACCGCGAGCGTGACCAGAGGCTGTATTCGACGGTCCTGGAGACGATCAGAAGAGACCTGTCGGAGCATACGACCGACGGGTACGCCTACCGCGTCGATTTCCGCCTGCGGCCATACGGTTCGTCGGGCCCGCTTGTGCAGCCACTCGCTTCGATCGTGGACTACTACGAGTCAAGCGCTGCGGCGGTGCAACACAAGCAATCCATCCAGCGCGGGCCCGGGGCCGGCACCCGGGGGTTCGCAGACCGGTTCATCGACCTGATTCGTCCATCGGCACTCCGCTCGTTCGCCGCGTCGGACATCCGGGCCGGAATCGACCGGCTGCGCGATATCGCGATCGACCAGTCGCGCCGACGATTGCGATCCTTGTCGCAGGACGACACGAACGACATCAAGAACGGCGAAGGCGGAATCCGCGACATCGAGTTCCTTGTACAGGGACTGCAGATGGTGCACGCGAACGAGTGTCCCGAAGTTCTCAGCGGGAACACGCTCGACGCGCTCGACCGAATGCTCGACGCGAAGCTGATGGACGGCGACCTGCACGCTACGCTTCGCGCCGACTATGTCGAACTCCGACGCCTTGAGCACTTTCTGCAGGTGTACGACGACCGGCAGACGCACACGCTCCCGTCGGACCGGTCGGTCCTCGAGTCGCTTGCACGGCGTACCTACGGTTCGGATGCAACCGCCGACTCCTTTGTCGATCGGCTGACACAGCTGCGCAGCCGGGTCCGCAAGGCGTACCGGCGGTTCGTTGATGGCGAACAGCCAGACGCCTGATAGCGGTCGCCGGACAGACGTTATACCGGCGGGCCGGTCGAACCTTCGATCTGCGCCATCGCGTCCAGGAACCACTGATACTTCTGCAGGTAGTCGTGGTATCCATCGGAGAAACGATCGTGAGCGGTCGCGTCTGGCTCATATCGGTCATCGAACCGTACGACGCGTGCGGCAGCGTCCCACGGATCGACCTGATAGCCAAGACCCGCGAGCACGCAGCACGCGCTTCCGGAGAGCTCCGCGTCGCGTACCTCCGGGCACACGACCGGCAATCCGGTGATATCGGCCTTCATCTGGTTCCACACCGCGTTCTTCGCCTGCCCGCCGCACGCCCGAAGCTCGACAATTTCGCACCCAACCGAACGCAGCGAGTCGATCGACTGACGCACGGCGTAGCCGATCGCGTGGACGACGCCGCGTCCCATCTGCGGTGCGCCGTGGTCGGAGCGAAGACCCGCGACCATCCCGCGGGAAAACTCCCACGCCGCGCCGTGGTGCATCGACGGAAAGAAGTACGGTTCGTGCTCATAGCCTGCGGCGGCGATCTCTGTGAGCATGCGCTCGTATCCAACCGACCTCTGCCGCGAGATGGTCCGGAACCACTCGAAGATCCGACCGGTCGACGACAGCACGCCCGCGACGTTCCACAACCCGGGGACGATGTGAGGCAGACAGCGTACCGCGTTGCCCGTCAACGGCTCGGCCGCGCAGTAGTTGATCCCCTCAGACGTCCCGGCGCGGTCACAGGTCCTCCCCGGCGTGACAGTCGCAGTTCCAAGCAGACTCATCAGGAAGTCGGGTCCACCCGCAAAGATCGGCACACCGACAGGAACCCCGAACACGTGCGCTCCGTCAGCAGTGACCCTGCCGACCTCCGCAGCCGGGCGCACGAGCGATGGCAGCCGGTCTGCGTCGACACCGTACGCGGCCGCACCCGTCGCGTCCCAGACGTAGGGGTCGAAAGCCCCGGACGGCGACGTCGAGTGAGGCACGCTGCCCATCAGGAACGCGAGATACTCCGGGCACGTCATGAACATCCACGCGCGCGCGTAGACCTCCGGGCGGTGATCGGCGATCCACCTGATCTTCGGAAGAAAGAAAGACGAGGCGCCATCCACACGCGTCTCCCGACTGTCGTGCCAGAGCAGCACGTCGGTGAGCGCGGTCCGGTCACGGTTGACCGGGACGACCGAAGGGCCGTTGCCACTGAGCGCGATTCCGATCAACCGTAACCCGTCAGGCAGCTGATCTATCGTTGACCGGATCGCGGCGATCCACTGTTCGACGACCCACGCGTCGGGGGGGGCGTCGACCGTTCCCGACCCACCAAACTCGCCAGTGCCCTGACCGCCGGTTGAGAGCGCTTCGCGGTGGAGCCAGCGCACGCGACCGTCGGGCACCGTGAACAGACCAGCCTTCACCGAACTCGTTCCAATATCGAACGTCAGGATCGCATCGTCCACGGTCCGCTTGTACCACGCAGTCGGGTGCCGGTCAACACGTTGACAATCGAGTGCCGCAGCGATACCGTGATGGTGTACTCCAATCTTCGGGGGAGGGACACAGTCCCGACCGGCGGTATAGTCCGCGATCCCTGTGGTACAGGGGGGAACCGGTGCGATTCCGGTACCGACAGTGCAAGTCTGGATGGGAGAAGTATTGGGACCCTGCCTGTCGGTGCTCGCCGGCTTGGCCCTGCTGCTCTACCCGTCCGCATAGGAGGCTTCTGATGAAGCGTTCCCTTACGGCAATCGGCCTGGTTCTATTCGCGGTGTTCACGCTAAGCGCAGGTGGCCGCCAGGAGCCACCACCTACCGACCTCTTTTCGATCGGGGTCTTCGTGCCCGGAGTTGTCGAAGGCAGTCCGACGTACGAGATGCTCGTCGCCGGCGTCGAGCGCGCGGTAGCCGAAACGGCGCGCGCATCCGTGCGCGTCATTGAAGGCGGGTTCAATCAGGCGCAGTGGGAGCAGACCGTCGTGTCGATGGCAGCGACGGGCGACTACGACCTGATCGTCACCAGCAACCCTGAGATGCCCGATGTCGTACGCGCCGTGCTCGCATCGTTCCCGACGCAACGATTCCTGATTCTGGACGCGCACCTTGCCAACAACCCGATGGTCCACACCGTGATGTTCAACCAGCGCGAACAGGCGTTCCTGGCCGGACACTTCGCCGCGCTCGTCAGCACCAGCCCGATGGTCGACCGGCGATCACGCCTGCGAGCCGGTCTTTTCGCCGGTCAGGAGTACCCGATCATGAACGACGTGATCCTGCCGTCGTTCGAACTCGGACTGAGAAGCGTCGACCCCGACGCTACGGTCGACTTCCGCGTGCTTGGCAACTGGTTCGATGCGGGGCGCGCAGCGGAGCTTGCCAACTCCATGTTCGCCACCGGGTCCGACGTCGTCCTGACGATCGCCGGTGGTGGCAATCAGGGAGTGATCGCCGCCGCGCGTGATCGGCGGCGCTTCGTGCTCTGGTACGATACCCCCGGCTACTCGCAGGCGCCCGGCATCGTCATCGGAAGCACGTACGTCGCGCTCGACCGCGCAGCGTTCGAGCGGACCGTTGCGGCGATTGACGGCACCCTCGAGTACGGGCGAGCCGACGTCCTTGGTGTCGCCGACGGCTACGTCGGGTTCGTCGAAGACGACCCGCTGTTCCGACGTCACGTCGACTCGTCGGTTCGTGACGCGCTTCGACGAATGCTCGAGCGGTTCGAGTCGGGGGAGTTCTCGCTGGACGTGCGTTTCTGACCGTGGATCATCCTCATCTGGTCCTGGAGTCGCTCTGCAAGACCTACCCTGACAACGGTGTGCGCGCGGTCGATACGTGTTCGCTCACAGTCGACCGCGGGGAGATCCACGCAATCGTCGGTGACAACGGTGCGGGGAAATCGACTCTGATGCACCTTGTCTCCGGCGTTGTCGCGGCAGACGGGGGAACGGTTACCCTCTGCGGTGTACCGGTGCACGGTACAGCCGATTCGGTCGCGCACGGCATCGTGATGTCGTACCAGACCCCGCGCCTGGTCGACGAACTGACGGTGCTGGAGAACCTCTTCCTGGGCGAAGAGCCCCGGCGCATGCACGTCTTTTTCGATCGGCGGGCGGCTACCGATCGTGTCGCCACCCTCGCGCCGATCATCCCGAAACGGATGCTCAACCGGCGCGTGCGAACGTTGTCTTCGGGACAGCGCCGGATCGCGTCGCTGGTTGCCGCTCTGCTCCGGCTGCCAACCGACCGGCCAGGGGTGATCATCCTTGACGAACCGACCGAAGCGACCACGATCGACGAAACGGCACAGATAGTCGACGTGATCCGGCATACGGCATCCGGCGGCCACGCAGTTGTCCTGGTTTCGCATCGCCTGCAGGAAGTCGCGTCGATCGCCGATCGCGTGACCGTGATGCGTGCGGGCCGCTTCGTCGCAACGATGGCATCACCGGTGTCGGTCGCCGACATGGCGCGGCTCATGGCAACCGACGACCGACCGACCGCGCGTTCGGCGGTTCTTGACGATCGAGTCGCTGCCACAGAACCGGACGGCCACGGCCTGAAGCTGGTCGACGTGTCGCTGACCGACGGCGACCGGGTGCTGCTTGACGCGCTGACGCTTGAACTGCGGTCGGGCGAAGTGACCGGTTTCGTCGGCGTGCGCGAGAATGGCATTGAGGCGCTCGAGCTCCTGCTGTCAGGAACGGCGCGCCCCGCCTTGGGGCATATCACCACGGCCAATGGCCGCTCGATAGCCCCTCGCGGCCGCGCGACGCTTCGGCCGGGCTACGTGCCATCCGATCGAACCACCAGAGGCTCAGCGCAATCGGGCACGGTTCAGGACAATCTGATCGCCGTCGAGCGCCGCCGGCTTTCCCGCCGCGGCATCATCGATACAGCCGCCGCGCGACGCCACGCGCAGTCGTGCATCCGCGCGCTCGGTATCGATGCCGAAGCCAACTGGTCGATGCGTCAGCTGTCTGGAGGGAATGTGCAGAAGTGCATTCTGGCTCGAGAGCTTGCCGCGTCGCCGGGAGTGCTTGTAGTAAGCGAACCGGGCTGGGGGCTGGATTCGGCGACCCGATCGCGCGTACACGCGCAGCTGCGGCGCGTTGCCGCTGAGGGAGGTACCGTCGCTGTGTTGTCGACCGACGTCGACGAAGCGCTCGAGGTTTCTGATCGCATCATCGCGTTGCACGCTGGACGGATCGTAGCCGATCTGAGGGTGGGCACCGCGTCGCGCTCGGCGATCGCGCGGCTGGTCGCCGGGGATCCAACAGCGTGAACCGCCAGCAGTCGTTGATGCCAAGCATCGTCGCGGTCGCGATCGGTGTAGCGGTCGCGGTCGGACTGCTGGTTGTCGGGAGTCGCGATCCGGCGCAGTCGCTGCGCGCATACTTCGTGAGCCCCTTCTCTAACCGGTTCTTTTTTGGGAACATGCTCAGCTCTTCCGGCTACCTGCTGGTCGCCGCGATCGGTATCGTAGTTGCGTTCCGCGCGGGGCTCTACAATCTTGGCGGGGACGGCCAGATCTACGTCGGCGCGCTTGTCGGAACGTACGTCGCGCTTGCGATGCCCGAACTACCCGCTCCTGTTGGAACGCTCGCGCTACTCACCGCGGCTGCTGCGACCGGAGCGCTCATGGCCGCACTCTCCGGCGCAGCGAAGCACCTCTGGGACGCACCCGAGATCATCACGTCGTACCTGTTGTCGGCGGCGCTGATCCCGGTCGCCGACTACGCGATAGCGGGACCGCTGCGCGACCCGTCGCGAAGCCTCCTCGCGTCCGCCCGGATTCCATCGGCGTACCGGCTCAGCCGGCTGCTCCCCCCAAGCGAACTCAACACAAGCGCACTCGTAGCCATCGCGCTTGCGATCGCGCTCTTTGCGTGGATAGAGCGGACGACCCGCGGCTACGAGCTTCGCATGACCGGGATGAACCGCGATTTTGCAGCGTATGTCGGCATCAGCCGCGCCGGCTATACGATCGGCGCGCTCGCGGTTTCGGGAGCGTTGCACGGACTATCCGGCGGTCTGATGATCGCCGGAACGTTCCATGCCGCTGTGTCGGGGTTCAGCCTGGGCATCGGCTGGAACGCGATCGCCGTCGCGCTCGTTGCCCGGCTCGACCCGCTCCTTGCGATCGGTTCGGCGCTGCTGTTCGGCTACCTGGAGGCTGGCGCGCGCACCGCGATGCTGCAGTCCGACTTCACGTTCCAGCTCGGAATGGTTGTCCAGGCGGTGATTCTGTTCTTCGTGACGGGGTCGGTTCTCATCAGGAGTCGACATCAATGATCACGAGTATCCTCAGCGCAATGGTACCGATTCTGCTCGCCGCGCTTGGCGGAACGTTGACCGAGCGGGCCGGGGTTCTCAACATCGGGATAGAAGGGCTCATCCTCACCGGGGCGTTCTTCAGCGTTGTCGCGGTTTCGGCGACCGGCTCGATGGTGGCGGGTCTGTTTGCCGGAGCGGCCGCGGGCGTCGCGCTCAGCGCGGTCTACAGCGTTGCGTGCATCGAGTTGCGTGCGAACATCTTCGTCGCCGGGCTGGCGACAAACCTGTTCGCCGCCGGGATGATACCCTTCCTGTCAGAAACGTTCTTCGGTACGCGCGGGGTAGTCCGGATTGCTCACGACTCATCACGGATCGCCGGAGATCCGGCGATCCGGACCGCTGTGTTCGCGCTCGGTTCGATCGCGATCGCCGCGGCTGTCGCAGCGATCCTCTTCCGGACGCCGCTCGGGATGCGGATCCGCGCGGCCGGAGGAAACCCCGACGCGCTCGCCGTGCGCGGTGTGTCGCCGTCGCGGTACCGGAGGATCACGATGCTCGCGTCGGGCGCGTTCGCGGGGATCGCTGGCGCGGAGATCGCGACCAGACTCGGGGTGTACGTACCAAATATCAGCGCCGGGCGCGGCTGGATCGCGCTCGTTGCGATCTTCCTTGGTGCGCGCAACCCGATCGGGGTGGTTGCGGCGAGCGTCGTATTCGCCGGATTCGAAGTACTGTCCGGCGCGGCGCAGGGGTTCACGAACGTGCCAGGCACGCTGCTGCTCGGTGTGCCGTTTCTGGTAACGCTCGCCGCGATGATCGTCTACTCAATCTTCGGCCGGCGAACCCGGATACAGGGGCAGCCGTCGCCCAACGAGTGAACTCACCGCTGCATCGATCGACTGCTGCCGTTCGTCGATCCAGCAGCGCATTTCGCCAACCGCGGCGAACACCCGATCGATACCCGGGTTGCCGGGCGCTCCGGTGGAGGTCCTTCGCGCGATCGCCGCGTCGATCCGGTCGGAATCGACCGGCGCGTGCGGATCGATCGTCGCGAGCTCGGCCGCCGCGATCCGGTACGCGTCGCGAAACGGCGTGCCGCGTTCGACGTGCTCGATCGCCCGATCGGTCGCGAGCACCTCTTCGGTGACCAGCTCACGCAGCCGGGACTCGTTGACCGACAGCGACGACACCGACAACGTCATCACGCGCAGCATCTGCACCATCAGGTCGGTCGCGGCGACCAACGGCGCCTTGGTCTCCTGCACGTCGCGGTTGTACCCCGATGGCAGGTTGCGCACGATGTCGCGTACACGGTCGGCATAGGAGCTGAGGACGCTCGCCTTCGCCCGCATCAGCTCCAGACCGTCTGGGTTTTTCTTCTGAGGCATGATGCTTGACCCCGAGCACAGCTCGTCGGGCAATCTGAACCATCCGAACTCGGGCAGCGAAAACAGAATCAGATCGGTTGCTAGCCTTCCGAGCACCAGCCCTACCCGGTCGAACACGCCAAGGAGTCCGTACTCGATGTGACCGCGCGACGTGACCGCGGCGATGACATTGTGATGCACCGAGTCGAACCCGGCGAGTCGGGCGACGAGTTCCCGGTCCAGATCGAGCGGCACCCCGTAGCCGGCGGCGGCGCCGAGTGGCGACCGGTTCAGCAGTCCGTAGTGGACGCGAAGCGCGGCAAACTCGTCGCAGAGCGCCTCCGCGTACGACGCGGCCCAAAGCCCTACCGTCGATGGCATCGCAGGCTGCATATGGGTACGACCCGCCATCGGGGTCGCTGCGTGCGCGCGGGCAAGATCGCCGAGCGCTGCCACGGTATCCGCGAGCGCCGCGGCTACCGCGAGCGTGCCTTCGCGCGCGAACAGCCGGGTGGAGGCGGCGACCTGGTCGTTTCGTGAGCGTCCGGTGTGAATCCGCTTGCCGGTGTCCCCGAGCCGATCGGTCAACAGCTCTTCTATCGCGGTATGACTGTCTTCCTGGTCGCGCCGCACTTCGACGCCGGTGTCCGTTGCCGCGCACGCGATCGCGCGCAGCTCACGAACCAGATCGTCCCGCTCTGCGTCGGCAAGGAGTCCCACCGCAGCGAGCATCTCGGCATGAGCGATGCTTGCTACCGCATCGGATGCGACCAGACGACGGTCAAGCAGATAGTCATCGCCGACTGTGAAGCGCTCGACGAGCGCGTCGAGGCTGTAACCCTTGTCCCATATCTTTGCCATACAGAGAGTGAGAGTACCGGCCGCGGACGGACTTGGCTACCCTTCGGGCTGCACCGCCTTCGTCGCCGTGAACTTCAGCTCGCCGCCCGACACCTGCACCCGTACCGTGTCACCATCCTGGAATGAACCGGAAAGAAGCTCCTTCGCGAGTGGATTCTGCAGATGGTTCTGGATCGCGCGCTTGAGCGGACGCGCGCCAAACGCCGGGTCGAAACCGATCGACGCAAGGTGTTGCTTCGCCTTGTCGGTCACGTCAAGGATGATCTTCCGGTCGTCGAGTCTGCGCTGTAGCTTGCGCAGCTCCAGGTCGACGATGCGACCGATCTGCTCGCGGTCGAGCCGGTGGAACGTGATCACCTCATCGAGCCGGTTCAGGAACTCGGGCTTGAACGTCGCGCGCAGAATGTCGCGGATCGTGTCGCCGATCGCGTCCAGGTCGGGGGCGCTGAGTATTATGTCGCTTCCGACGTTGCTCGTGAGAATGACGATCGTGTTCCGGAAGTCGACCAGACGCCCCTGCCCGTCGGTCAGACGCCCTTCATCGAGCAGTTGCAGCAGCACGTTGAACACGTCGGGGTGCGCCTTCTCGATTTCATCGAAGAGCACGACCGAATACGGACGCCGCCTGACCACTTCAGTCAGCTGCCCCCCCTGATCGTACCCTACGTACCCGGGAGGCGCTCCGATCAGTCGACTCACCGAGTGCTTCTCCATGTACTCGCTCATGTCGATCCGGGTCAACGCGCGCTCGTCGCTGAACAGAAACTCGGCAAGCGTCTTCGCGAGCTCCGTCTTGCCGACGCCGGTCGGACCGATGAACATGAACGTGCCGGTAGGACGGTTTGCGTCCGACAGCCCGCTCTTGTTGCGGCGGATCGCGTCGGCTACCGCGCGGATCGCGCGTTCCTGGCCGATCACGCGTTCGCCGAGGATCGACTCGAGCTTCAGCAGCTTCTCCATATCGCTCGTGAGCATCTTGCTGACCGGTATTCCGGTCCACGTGCTGACAACCCGGGCGATGTCCTCTTCGCTTACCTCTTCGCGAAGCAGACTGCTCGTTCCCTGCAACTCGGTCAGCTGCACGTCGAGCTCCGTGAGGTGCGCTTCGAGCTGAGGAATCCGTCCGTGCTTGATCTCAGCCGCTCGCGACAGGTCGCCGTCGCGCTCGTGCTGCAGCTCCTCTATCGTCAGCTGCTCGATCTGCTGCTTGAGGTCGCGAATCTGGTCGATGACCTTCTTTTCGTTCTGCCACTGGAGCTGCATCGCGTCCCGGCTGTGCTTCAGCTCTGACAGCTCCTTGTCGAGCTTCTGCAACCGCTCGATGCTCGCCGGGTCCTTCTCCGGCTTGAGCGCCTGCCGCTCGATGTCGAGCTGCAGGATCCGTCGCTGGAGCTGGTCGAGCTCGGTTGGCTGACTTTCGATCTCCATCTTGAGCTTACTCGCCGCCTCATCGACAAGGTCGATCGCCTTGTCGGGCAGGAAGCGGCTTGTGATGTAGCGGTCGCTCAAGGTGGCGGCTGCGATCAGCGCTTCGTCACGAATACGCACTCCGTGGTGAACCTCGTAGCGCTCCTTCAGGCCGCGGAGGATCGCGATCGCATTTTCAACCGACGGTTCGTTCGTCATGACCGGCTGAAACCGTCGTTCGAGCGCCGCGTCCTTTTCGATGTGCTTGCGGTACTCGTCGAGCGTCGTCGCACCTATCGTGCGCAGCTCTCCTCGCGCAAGCGCAGGCTTCAGCAGATTGCTCGCGTCCATCGTGCCCTCGGCGCTTCCGGCGCCGACGAGCGTGTGCAGCTCATCGATGAACAGGATGATCTGTCCGCCGCTTTCGGTGATCTCGTGGATCACCGCCTTGAGGCGTTCCTCAAACTCGCCGCGGAACTTGGTACCGGCAAGAAGCGCACCAAGGTCGAGCGCGAGGATCCGCTTGTTCTTCAACGAATCGGGCACGTCGCCCGATACGATTCTGCGCGCGAGGCCTTCGGCGATTGCGGTCTTACCGACGCCAGGCTCCCCGATCAGAACGGGGTTGTTCTTCGTCCGACGGCTAAGGACCTGCATCACCCGACGGATCTCCTCATCGCGTCCTATCACCGGATCGAGCTTTTCCTTGCGCGCGAGCTGCGTCAGATCCCGGCAGTACTTTTCAAGAACCCGATACTTGTTTTCCGGATTCTGGTCGGTCACCCGCTGGTTGCCTCGAACACTGGTCAACGCCTGGAGCGCGACATCACCCGAGACACCGAGTTCACCGAGCAGCGCCTCGATACCCGAACCTTTGCGGGTCATCGCAAGAAGCAGGTGTTCGGTGCTGATGTAGTCGTCCTTCAGCGCCCGTGCCTCGTCCTCTGCTCGTACGAACAGGCGCGAAACCGGCGTGGACAGCTGAGGTTGCGAACCCGCCCCCTGAACCGTCGGCTTGCGATCGAGTTCACGTTCGAGTCGATCACGAAGAGCCTCCGGCCGGACACCGATCCTGTTGAGCAGCGGCGGGATCACGCCGTCTTCCTGGCCAATCATCGCAAGGAGGAGGTGTTCTAGGTCGAGCGTCGGGTTTTCACGACGGTGCACAATCGCCACCGCATCCTGGAGCGCGCCCTGCGCCTTCACGGTCAATCGGTCGTAGTCCATGCATCCTCCTGACGATCAAAAGGTACGAAACGAACAACGCCGCTTCAATTCCCGACCGTCCGGCTTGTCCCGACCGCAGCGCACGAGTAGACTCTGTCCATGAGCGAACGCCCTGCGGAACTGGATAACCGTGTTGTGATCCTCAACGGATTCACCGATCCGGAGATCATAGCGATCATGAACGTCGTGAAGTCGCTGTACGCGAACGAAGACATCGACGCGTACGCGCGTTTTGTCGGCGCGGTGGAGAACCACGCCGCAGCAACCGACTTCACGCGCCGCCTTCTGCGCGTAGTTGGCGCCGCGAAGCAGATCCCCGAAACGCAATCGGTAGCGACCGGCGACCTCATATTCGCGAAGACGACCGAGCAGTCGCTGCGCACACCGATCGCCGACGTGATCGTCGACATGAGCGGTGATCATGAGTACCTTCGCAACAATCCACCGGGCGGAAGTCCGGCGTGACGTTCCGGCCGGTCCTGTCGCAGCTGAAGCCGTACGAGCCGGGCAAGCCCGTTGCGGGAGGGATCAAGCTCAGCTCGAATGAGAACCCCCTCGGGTCGTCGCCGCTCGCTCTGGAGGCGATGCGCGGTGCGCTCGCCGACGTATCGCGTTACCCTGAGTCGTCGCTTCTGACGCTTCGTAGCGCGATCGCAGCGCACGCAGGGGTCGAAGCAGAGATGGTTGTTGTAGGCAACGGCAGCGACGAGATCATGGCGATGATAGCCGGCGCGCTGATCGAGCCAGGTACGAACGCGGTGACCGGCGCGAACACGTTCAGTCAGTACGCGTTCGTGACGCGCATCTTTGGCGGAGAGATTCGCACAGCGCCGATGCCCGACGGACGCTTCGTGCTCGACGACATGCGTGGACTCATCGATTCACAGACCCGTATCGTCTGGCTCTGCAGCCCGAACAACCCGACCGGAACGCTCATCACCGACGATGAACTGTCCGGCTTCATCGCGGCGCTCCCGCCGAGCGTGCTGATCGTGATCGACGAGGCGTACGGCGAGTACGTGCGTTCGCCGCACTACCCCGACACGATCGCACTCGTCCGGTCGCATCCGAACCTGATCCGGCTTCGCACCTTCAGCAAGATCTACGGGCTGGCCGCGCTTCGCATCGGCTACGGAATCGCTCAGGCGCGCGCGATCAGCGAGATCGGAAAGCTACGCCAGCCCTTCAACGTCGGTACGGTAAGCCAGGCGGCGGCGATCGCGGCGCTCGACGATCACTCGTTTGTCGATCGGTCGCTGGAGACCAACGAAGCGCAGCTTGCACGAATCACGCAGTGGCTCGAACAGCGCGGTATCCGGTTCTATCCGAGCGACGCGAACTTCGTGTGCGCCTGCGTTCCGGGCCGCGCCCGCGCGGTCGTGGAGGAGACGCTCGCGCGCGGCGTGTCGCTGCGCTGGCTTGGATCGTTCGGAATGCCCGACTGGATCCGGATATCGGTCGGTACCGCGCCTGAGATCGACGAGCTTGTTCGGGTTCTGGCCCTGGTGCTGGACGACCGTGGCGATTCTTGACGCCGCCCTGATCATCATCCCACCGGCCATCGGGCTGCTCTGGCTGAAGCACAGAACCGGTGTGCAGCCCGGTAGCCTGTTGATAGTGCAGACGCTTTTCTTTGGCGCGGTCGCGATGGCCTTGGCGCTGCTGATCGGCGTAGCAACCGCACCGCTCATGCGGCGGCTTACCGGGGTCGCACGGGAACTGGTCTCTGCCTTCGTCGTCGCCGGCGTCGTAGAGGAGACAGCAAAGATCGTAACGATCCTGCTCCTGATCGCTGTGCATCGCCGCAGGTCCGCCCGGTCGCCGCAGAAGCCGTCTGTCGACAAGCACGCGTTGCCGGTGTGGACCGGCGCGGTCGTGGGAACCGGTTTCGCGATTCTGGAGTCGCTCCTCTACCTTGGACGTGGCCCGGGTGTGTTGCTTCTGCGCGGTGTGACCGCGCTGCCGATGCATCTGACGACCGGAGTCATCCTGGGCGCGGCCCTGAGCCCGAGCCGACAACGATCATCAATACTGATCGCATTGACCGTCGCAGTGGTGCTCCACGGCGTCTACGACCTGATCGTGAGAGCCGACGCACCGGTCGCCTACGGTGTCGTCCCGCTTGTCGCGGCGATGCTGATCGCGACCTCCCGGCTGACACTCCGGCCCGGCGTGGGTAATCCGACCTCAAAGCTTGACCCGTAACCCCATCATACGTATATTAGCCGTCCAACGACGCAGGGTAGAGCAGTTGGCAGCTCGTCGGGCTCATAACCCGGAGGTCGCAGGTTCGAGTCCTGCCCCTGCTATTCAAAGCCGGCCTTAAGGCCGGCTTTTTTGTCCCCAACCGGGATCGCGGCATCAGTTCGTCGCGGTCAAAGGAGCTGGCATGAAAGAACGGGCTGAAGCGATGGTGCTCGCGTCGTTTGTGGCCGACTCTCACGCACTTGGAGCGCATTCGCTCCACGACCAGCAGGTAATCGCCCAACGTTTCGGACGGATCGAAGAGCTCCTGCCACCTCCCGCAGAATCTCCGTTCGCCGCGGTCGCTCGCGGTGGATTCACGCATGACGGCGCGCAGTCGCTCGCGCTGCTGCGTTCGCTCGTTCGCACCGGGGCCTTCGATCCGGACGCATTCGCCGAATCGTGGCGCGAGTTGGTCGGTGCGCATGAAGCCTACCGCGACTATCCGCTCGGTTGGTCGGACGTTCGTCGCGGGTCTGATCTTGCCCCTGTCGCCCGGGTTGCCGCGATTGCGTACCGCTTCCGCGATGATCTTGAGCAGCTGATATCGACCGCCCGCGCGCAATGCAGCGCAACTGACGGTGACGGTCTGGCTGTCGACACCGCCGAGTACATTGCGCGGGTCGTCTGGCACATCCTCAACGGCAAAACGCCGACCGCGTCGCTGCAGGCGGCCGCCGATACGATGTCGTCCGCGCAGATCAGCGCTCTGGTGAGCGCAGGGATCGAATCAACCGAAGACCCTACCTGTGCAACCGCACTGCGATTCGGGCAGGATCGATCGATCGAAGCCGCGCTCCCGTTCTGCGTGCACATAGTGTGCAAGCACGAAGGGTCGCTCAAGGAAGCGCTGGTTGACAACCTGGCCGGTGGCGGACAGAGCGCGGTGCGCGCGGCTGTGATCGGGATGATCCTCGGCTGCTTTCACGGACGCGACGCTATTCCCGATGACTGGCTCGAAGACCTTGCGGCGTACCAGGAGATCAGCGGACTGCTCGAGGATCTTGAAGCGCGGGTCCATCCCCGAGCCGCCGCTGCGGATCGTCCATTTCGCGGTATGCAACGCCGACGCTGAAGCAGTACCTTCGGTTCGATGACCTTCGACCGCAATAACCTTGACCTTTCGTCGAGCCCCTACCTCCGGCAGCACCGGGACAATCCGGTCTGGTGGCAGGAATGGTCGGCGGAAGTGCTCGCGCACGCGCGCGCGCTCGGCCGACCGCTGTTTGTCAGCGCCGGATACAGCACGTGCCACTGGTGTCATGTCATGGCAGCCGATGCATTCAGCAACAGTGCCGTCGCCGGCTACCTCAACGAGCACTTCGTGTCGATCAAGCTCGACCGCGAACAGCGACCCGACATCGACCACTACCTGATGACCTTTCTGGTCGCCACTACCGGAAGCGGGGGGTGGCCACTGAACGCGTTTCTGACACCCGATCTCCATCCGTTCTTCGCAATGACCTACGCCGGTTCTCAACCCGCATTCGGCAGGCCCGGATTCGCCGAGATCCTTTCAAGGATTCTCGCCTTCTTTCTCGACCGGCGTTCGGACATAGCGCCATTCGAGCTCGACTCCACCGACCAGATCGTCAGGGTGTCTCCTGCCGATTTGACGGTGCCGGCGGCGTCCCTGCCGGTGGCATCCGGTTCTGCTCTGCCCGAGATTGACAGCTGCGACGACGAACTGGCGGCGTGTGTGTCTCGTCTGGCGTCGCACTACGACGATGAGTCTGCAGGGTTTGGTCGCGAGCAGAAGTTTCCGCCTCACGCACCGTTGCTGTTTCTCCAGCTGGTCCTGGCAGCGGGTGGATCGGACCCGAGCGGCTCCACCGTGATCGATCCCTGCGCGCGTCGGATGGTCGAACAGACGCTGAGCGTGATGCAGTCAAGCGGTCTGCACGACCACCTCCAGGGAGGCTTCTTCCGGTACACGGTCGACCGCCAGTGGCGCATTCCCCACTTCGAAAAGATGCTCTACGACCAGGCTATGATGCTGTGGAACTACTCGTATGCGGCGCATCTGACCGGTCGGACAGACTTTGCCGAGACCGCCGGCCGGATCATCGGGTGCCTGCGCGACACGTTTGCGGTCGACGGTGCGTACGCGGCCGGCCACGACGCCGACACCGACCATCACGAAGGCATGACCTACCTGTGGACTTCCTCCGAACTGGCCGATCTCCCGGCTGAGAGCGCCGATGCGATCCACGCAGCCTTCGAGATCACCTCATCCGGGAACTTCGAGGGCCGCAACCACCTGATCCGCAGGCCGGTCGCCGACGGTACGAGTCGGTCCGACGATGCGCTACGCCGTGCAATGGATGAACTGCTTTCTGTGCGGCGCGCGCGACCGCAGCCTGAGCGCGACAACAAGATTCTCACCGGCTGGAACGCGCTCGTCGGCTGCGGCCTGGTGGCCGCCGCGCGCTACGTAGATCCCGGCGCGCTGACGCTCGCCGTCGATCTTGCGCGAACGCTCGTCGATCGGTTTGTCTCCGGCGGTGCGGTCGCGCACGCCGCAATCGGCGATACCCTCCAGAGCGATCGCTTTCTGTCGGACCACGCGGCGCTGCTGCTCTTCCTGTCGTTGCTGACCGAACACGGTCGCGTGTTCGCCGACGAGTTCGGCGATACGGTTGACTCGCTCGTCGGTGGGATCGATGCGTTCGTCGATCACGACCGCTCCGCACTACCGTTCTGGATCGAAAACCTCACCGATGATTTCGGGAGGATTCCCGCTGACACCGCCGACCAACCGATTCCATCTGGAGTGTCGCTCGCAGAGCTTGCGCTCGCGCGCGTATCGGTTGTCCGGCGAGCGCATCAACCGGCTCTGGTCTTCGGCGAACCGTGGGCCCGGTCCTTCTCCAACATCGCGGCCCTTGTATCGCGCGGGTATTTCCATGGCGTTGAATCGCCGCAGCCGTGCGATTGGAGATCGTTACCGCTGAACTCGATCCAGTACGAGGGGCCTCACCGTCAGACGTGCTTCCGCGGCGTCTGCACGCCGGGTGTAGAGGTCTACCGGCCGTAGCGACCGGGAGTGAAATGCTGCGCCGAGCGTGCACCACAAGAAAAAGCCGGAAGGCCACTGATTTTACGGCTCATCGAGATAGTATCGGTACAGGTAATAAATGAAAAAACGACGATTACAGACCGAGTCGCTCGCGCTGACCACCGCCGGCGCGCTCGAGCTCATCCCGATCGGCTGTGGTAGCGCGTTCTCCAAGAAGCTCTATCAGAACCACTGGATGATCCGCAAGGGCGGTGACCACGTGATGATCGACTGCGGTGGAAGGACCTCGCAGGCGCTCAACGAGCTCGGCCTGTCGGTGACCGACATCGAGCACTGGCTGATCACGCACAGCCATGCCGATCACATCGGCGGGCTCGAAGAAGTCATGCTGATGAACCGCTACGTCGCGCGCAGACGTGCATCGATCCACATTCCGGCAGTGTACGAGCGGACGCTCTGGCGTGATTCGCTGCGCGGGGGCAGCGCGCCCAACGAGCGTCACGATGGAAGGCAGTTGCGGTTTCGCGACTTCTGGAAGATCGAACGGCCGACCCCGCTCGACGGCTACCCGCGCGATACCGAACAGGTGACCGTCGGATCGATCGACCTGAAGACGATCCGAACGCGTCACTTCCCTGAGCAGGCGCAGACGTGGCGCGACAGCGCGTACAGCGTTGGGGTGATCGTCGACGATCGAGTTCTGTTCACGGGAGACACGCAGTTCGACCCCGATCTGCTCGAGTCGTACGATCGGCTGTTCAACTTCGAGACGATCTTCCACGACGTACAGTTCTTCACCGGCGGTATTCACGCTGGACTCGACGAACTGTGCGGCCTCCCCCGCTCGCTCAAAGAACGTATCGTGCTGATGCACTACCCCGACTCGTACGCGTCGCAGAAACGTCGCGTCCGCGACGAAGGATTCCTGGGGTTCGCCGAGCAGCGCCACTCGTACGCGTTCGGCTGAACCGCGCTTGAAGCCGACTACCGACTCGTCACGCGCGCGAAAGAACAGGAATGGAATCGATGACCCGCTCGATGCGGAGCGGGAAGTTCGCAGGCTCGAGCCACGCGGTCTCCCCGTCGACCTGCATCGGAATACGGCGACCGTATTCGACGCAGAGGGCTGCGAACGATCTCATCGACACATTCGGTTCGTGTACGTGGTCGCCCCGGTAGAAGAGCGACTTCAGCCTGATCTTCCCGATCAACCCGAGTCGGGAGATCGCACAGAGGTTGTCAGCCCCGGGAAGGACCGCCTTGCCCCCGCCGTAGAAGCGATGACCAGAGATACCGGCTGCGACCAGCATGAACTCACCGGTCAACCGCTCGGCGCTCCCGTCGGTAGCGGTCACATCGAGCGTCATCGACTCCACTCCGACGATCTGCTCGTAGAAGAGCGTCGCGATATCGGCGATGACCTTGTACAGGTCGCC
>RECL01000101.1 GCA_007694025.1 Spirochaetaceae bacterium | reverse complement strand
CGCCGTACTCGATACGGCGGAACTCGGCGTGCGCCCGCTCGGCATTGTCTGCGAACGTCGTCATCCTCATCCGGTCCTGCGCGAGAAGCGCCAGGTGGACGTCGGCGCTTATCAGCTGCGGCTCGACCGAAAAGCGGCGCGACTCGCAGAGCAGGCGGCCGTTCTCGTGGATCGTCGCGTCACCGTCCCACGCGAGGTCGGTCGTCGACTCGCCGCTTCCCGCTGCCGAGTAGAGGTGCGCCGCGATGCACCGCGCGCTCTGCCCAGATCCGAGGCTGCGCCGGTAGTCGGACTTGCCGATCGTCGCGTTGCTCGCCGACAGGTTCGCGAGCACGGTCGCTCCCGACAGCGCGGCGGCCGTGCTCGGCGGCGCGGGCACCCAGAGATCCTCGCAAATCTCGGTATGGACGATCAGATCGGGCACGTCGGTCGCCTGGTAAAGAAGATCGACGCCGAACGGCACCGAAGCCCCGCACAGCGTGATCGACGCGCCCCGTACCGACGCCCCGGGCGTGAACTGCCGGCGCTCGTAAAACTCACGGTAGGTCGGTACGTAGCTCTTGGGCACTGCACCAAGGATTCTCCCTCGGTGAACGGCGACCGCGACGTTGTAGAGGTACGACCGGTACCGGGCCGGCAGTCCCACGATGATGAGCGGCCGAAGACCGACGCTTTCGGTCACCAGGACCGCCAACGCATCTTCAGCGGCCGACAGTAGCGCCTCTTGCTGAAAGAGGTCGTCGTTCGAGTAGCCGGTGAGGCCGAGCTCGGGAAACACGACGACGAGCGACCCCGCGCGATCGGCTTCGCGCGCGAGCACGACCGTCGCATCCAGATTATGCGCGACGTCGGAAACGCGCACGACCGGAACCGCGACCGATACGCGTACGAATCCGTGGCGATAGAGCGAGTCGAACGGTAAAGCGTTCACGAATGCACGATATCGCCTTCGCCATCCGCGGTCAATCGGGCTGCCTTGACCGTCACGGCCGCACGTAGTAGCTTACGACGGCAAGGGCGCTTAGCTCAGTTGGGAGAGCGCTTGCCTTACAAGCAAGATGTCGGCGGTTCAAGCCCGTCAGCGCCCAATTCCTTTTCCTTTCAGGGTTTCTGGAGTAGCTTCTGACGGTCCCCGAATCAGGAGAAGCTATGTCCACCAGGAAGATCCGCAATATCGGCATCATGGCGCACATCGATGCCGGCAAGACCACCACCACCGAGCGAATCCTGTTCTACACCGGCCGCAGTCACCGCATGGGCGAGGTCGACTACGGAGACACGGTCATGGACTGGATGGCGCAGGAGCAGAACCGCGGGATAACGATCACCGCGGCGGCGACAACCTGCTCGTGGCACGACACCCAGATCAACATCATCGATACACCGGGTCACGTCGACTTCACCGCGGAAGTCGAGCGGTCGCTGCGCGTGCTCGACGGTGCGGTTGCGATCTTCTGCGCGGTCGGCGGCGTCGAGCCGCAGTCTGAGACCGTCTGGAGGCAGGCGAACCACTACGGGATTCCGCGCATCGCGTACGTGAACAAGATGGACCGCATCGGCGCAGACTTTCACGCGGTCGTGGCCGAGATCCAGCAGAAGCTACGCGCGAACCCGGTGCCGATTCAGATCCCGATCGGACGCGAGAGCGGCTTTGAGGCGGTGATCGATCTACGCACGATGGAGGAGCTCACCTTCGCGGCGGAGAGCAAGGGCGCGACGATCGCCAGGGGCCCGATACGGCCGGCGATGCACGACCAGGCGGCCGAGTGGCGCGAACTGATGCTTGACGAACTGAGCAAGCACTCCGACGAGCTTACCGAGGCGCTGCTCGAAGGGGACGATCCGCCGGTTGAGCTGATCGACCGCGAGATCAGACGTGCGACGATCGCGCGACAGATCGTGCCGGTTCTCGTTGGCGCGAGCCTGCGAAACATCGGCGTCCAGCCGCTCCTTGACGCGGTCGTCGACTACCTTCCCGCCCCCGACGAGCTTCCGCCGATCGTCGGTCACAGCACGAAGACCGAAGAGGAGGTCGCCATCGACCGCAGTCCCGACGGATCAGACCTTGCGATGGTCTTCAAGATCCAGACCGACCGCGACGCGGGAAGCCTGAGCTTCATCCGGGTCTACAGCGGACAGATCAAGTCGGGGTCCGCGGTGATGAACCACAATCAGAAGAAGCGCGAACGGGTCAACCGGCTCCTGAAGGTACACGCGAACCGGACCGAGCAGGTCGACCGGATCGAGGCCGGCGATATCGGCGCGATCATCGGATTGAAGCTCGCGCAGACCGGCGATACGATCGGATCTGAAGCGTACCCGGTGGTGCTCGAGCGGATGAGCTTCCCCGAACCGGTTATTTCGGTCGCGATCGAACCGAAGACGTTGAGCGAACTCGACCGCCTCAAGTCTGTACTCGAACTGCTCGCTCGCGAAGATCCGACATTCGTCGCGCGGGAGGACTCGGATACGGGCGAACTGATCATCTCCGGGATGGGAGAGCTGCACCTCGACGTGCTCGTAACCCGGATCATTGACGACTTCAACGTCGGCGCGAAGGTAGGTAACCCTCAGGTCACCTACCGAGAGTCGATCACAAAGTCGGTGACGCACCGGGAGAAGTTCAGCCGGCTACTCGCGGGCAAGGAGAACACCGCTGATATCACGCTTGAGGTCGCGCCGCGACAGCGGGGATCGGGCAATGAGTTCGTAACCGCGGTCTCAGCCGACCGGCTCCCGAAACTTCTCCAGGAGGCGGTACGGCGCGGGGTAGAAGGCGCGCTGTCGGGCGGGATCGTGCAGGGATACCCGGCCGTCGACGTGGGCGTCCGGCTCATCGACGCGCAGTACAGCGAAACGACATCCACCGAGTTCGCGTTCGAGGCGGCCGCGAACATGGGGCTCGATAACGCGTGCCGCGCAGCCGGCCCGGTCCTGCTCGAGCCGATTATGAAGATCGACGTGATCGTGCCCAAGGAGTACATGGGAGAGGCGATCACCGGGATCACCATGAGAGGCGGAGTCGTGCAGAGCGTCGACTCGCGCTCGAGCGCGGAGCACATCCACGCGATGGCGCCGCTTGCGAAGATGTTCGGCTACTCGACCGCGCTGCGATCGGTCACGCAGGGTAGAGGCACGCACGCGATGGAGTTCAGCCACTTCGAACGAAAGGGAAACTAGGCTCGCTTGACAGATCCGAAAAGCCGCCCGTATAGTAGCGAGCAGTACTCAAACATTCCTCCAGGATCTCAGCAAAGGAGCCAACAATGAGCATCACCACCGATTCCATCAGAAACGTAGCTATCGCCGGACACGGCGCGACCGGGAAGACGACGCTCGTCGAGTCGATTCTCTTCACGGCCGGGGTGATCGACAAGCCGGAGTTGGTGGAGAACGGAAAGACCGTCAGCGACTTTACCGACGAGGAGATCTCAAGCGGCTTTTCGATCCACACCAGCCTGTCGCATCTGAACTGGAACGACCGCAAGATCAACGTGCTCGACACCCCCGGCTCAACCGACTTCGTCGGAGAGGTCATTGCGGCCTTCCGCGCGGCCGAATGCACCATTCTGACCGTCGGTGCGCGCGCGGGCGTGCAGATCGAGACGATAAAGCTATGGCGACGTCTGGGGCAGCGCAACATGCCGCGTCTGGTGTTCGTCAACAAGATGGACGAGGAGCGCGCAGCATTTGAGTCTGCCGTTGCCGATATGAGCTCCAAGTTCGACATGACGTTCGTGCCGGTCACGTTGCCGATCGGGGAAGGTGCAGACTTCAGGGGCATCGTCAACCTGATCGAAATGAAGGCGTACCTCATCGGCGCCGACGGCAAGGAGCAGGTCACCGACATTCCGGCGGAGATGCAGGCAGCGGTAGACATCGCGCACGAGGTTCTCATCGGGGCCGCTGCCGAGGGTGATGAAGAGCTCGAGATGAAGTATCTGGAAGAAGAGACACTGTCGCTCGACGAAGTGCGCCATGGGATCGCCGCCGGACTGAAGGCGAACAAGCTCGTCCCGGTGCTCTGTGGGTCAGCGCTGAGGGCGATGGGTGTCCGGACGCTCCTCGACTTCATCGCGAACAACGCGCCGAGTCCACAGGGGGCCACCGAGACGGTGGTCGACGGCGACGGCGAACGCACCGTCGAGATCACGCAGGACGCGTCGTTCAGCGCGCTCGTGTGGAAGACGAGCATCGACCAGTTCTCCGGGAAACTCAGCTACATCAAAACCATGACGGGCGTGCTGTCGCACGAAACGGAGCTCTACAACGTCCGGGAACAGAAGAAAGACCGTGTCAGTAAACTCTACACGACAACCGGGAAGAAGCTCGATGAGATCGGCGAGATCGTCGCCGGCGACATCGGCGTGATGTCGAAGGTGACAACCGCGCAAACGAACGACACATACGCGACCCACGATGCTCCCGTCGAGTATAGGCCGCTCCAACTGCCCCAGCCGGTACACTCGGTCGCGTTCGAGGCGACGAACCGGAAGGACGAGGACAAGCTCGCGCAGATGATCGGCCGCGCGGCCGAGGAAGACAAGACCTTCGTCGTCCGGTACAACCCGCAGACCAAGGAAACCGTCGCGAGCGGCATGGGCGAGCTTCACCTGAACATGATCCTCGATCGTATCAAGGAAACCCAGAAGATCGAGATATCGACCCGTATTCCCAAGGTCGCCTACCGTGAGACGATCACGAAGGGAGCCGACGCCGAGTATACGCACAAGAAGCAGTCGGGCGGTCACGGCCAGTACGGACGCGTCGTGATCAAGATAAAGCCGCTCGAGCGCGGCCAGCAGTACAGCTTTGAGAACATGATCAAGGGAATGGCGGTCAGCAAGGGCTACATTCCAGGGATCGAGAAGGGACTCCATGAAGCGATGGAGGCGGGCGTGCTCGCCGGATATCCGGTGGTCGACGTCGGCACCGAACTGATGGACGGTAAGGAACACCCGGTCGACTCGTCGGAGATGGCGTTCAAGCTCGCCGCGCGCGGCGCGCTGCGCGAAGCGATGGGCAAGGCCGGCCCGGTGCTCCTTGAGCCGGTCATGAACCTGAATGTGTTCATCGAAGACGAATACCTTGGCGACGTGCTCGGCGATCTATCGGGCCGACGCGGTCGGGTGCTCGGACAGGAACCGCTCGGGGGCGGAATCATCGAGATCCGCGCGCAGGTGCCGCAGGCGGAACTGCTGCGCTACTCGATCGACTTGCGCTCGATTACGTCGGGAACCGGCGGATTCGAGCTGGAGTTCGACCACTACAGCCCGATCAGCGGCAAGATCGCCGACGACGTGATCGCCGCGGCCAAGGCCGCCGAGCACGAAGAGTAGAACCGCCCTCGCCGCGATGGCCGGTCGCCCTAACGCTCGGCCATCGCAGTATACGGCCGTCGCGGCATTACGCACTTGTACGCCGGGCGGATGATCCGTCCGCCCGACACCACTTCCTCGATCAGATGCGCGCACCATCCTGCTATTCGGCTCATCGCGAAGATCGGCGTGTAGAGTTCGGGTGGGATGTTCAGCATCGAATACACGAAACCCGAAAAGAAGTCGACATTTGGGGCGATAACGCGATCGTAGCCCTTGACGCGCCGAAACGCGTCGGGAACCAGGTCTTCGATCAGTGAGTAGAGCCGGAACTCGTCTTCGCGTCCCTTCTCGCGCGCGAGCGTCTCGGCCTTTTCCTTGAGCAGGACGGCGCGCGGATCGCTGACCGTGTAGACCGCGTGACCCATACCGTAGATGAGGCCGCTCTGGTCACCGACCTCCTTGCGGATGATCCGCTCAAGGTAGTCGCGGACCGCGGTGGCATCGGTCCAGTCGCTCACGTTCGCCTTGATGTCGTCCATCATCGCCATCACGCGATTGTTCGCGCCGCCGTGCTTCGCACCCTTCAGCGATCCAATTGCCGCGGCGATCGTCGAGTACGCGTCTGTCGCGGCCGACGAGACAACGTGCACGGTGAACGCCGAGTTGTTCCCTCCGCCGTGTTCGGCGTGGAGCACGAGCGCAAGATCGAGCGTCTGCGCTTCGATCGACGTGTACGCGCGGTCTGGCCGGATCATCTGCAGGAAGTTCTCCGCGCACGACAGTGAGCGGTCGGGCGCGTGGATGTAGAGGCTCTCGTTGTCAAAATAGTGCCGTTTTGCCTGGTACGAGTAGGCGATCATCGCCGGGAAGCGGGCAATCAGATCGATGCACTGCGAGATGATGTTCCGCAGCGACGTATCCTCTGCGCGATCGTCGTACGAGTAGCAGACGAGCGTGCTGCGCGCGAGCTTGTTCATGATGTCGGAACTCGGCGCGCGCAGCACCATGTCCTCGGTGAAGCCGGGCGGGAGCTCGCGGCGCGACGCGATGATCCGCGTGAACTCGTCCAGCTCGTCGGGCGTCGGCAGCGTACCGAACAGGAGCAGATACGCCGTCTCCTCAAATCCGCTGCGACCGTCGCTCTGATAACCAGCGACGATGTCGGCGACGTCGACTCCGCGATACGACAGACGGCCCGGGGCCGGGATCCGCTCGCCTTCATCGATGATGTAGCCATGAACCTCGCCGATCTCGGTGAGGCCGACGAGCACGCCGGTGCCGTCCTCGTTACGCAGCCCACGCTTGCAGTTGTACTTCCGGTACTCGTCCGGAGAGATCACGGTCGTGCGTCCCGCACGCTCGACGTGAACGTCGAGGAATCGGTCGATTGTTTCCATAGCTCTCTATACTCGTTTTTCAGGCTTTGTGTAATAGAGCTCGGCTATCTCGCGTCCGCTCGCAAGACCCTTGCGTTCGAAGGCCGTCTGCGGGCGCCACGCAAGCCGGTCGCGGGCACTCTGGCTCCGGTCGATCAGACACGTGTCGTCGAGCACATCCCGGGCGGACAGCGCGTACTCCTGCCAGTCGGTGACCATGAAGAGGTAGCCCCCGGGCGCAATCCTGTCGGCCATGACGGCTGCAAGCGCCGGCCGCACGATCCGCCGCTTGTAATGGCGCTTCTTCGGCCAGGGATCGGGGAAGAACAGGTGTATGCCGGCAAGCGAATCACTCGGAATCATGTCGTCAAGGACGAGGATCGCGTCGTCGTGGATGATCCGCACGTTCGTCAGCGCATGCTCTTCGATAAGCGCGAGCAGCTTCCCGACGCCGGGGGTGTAGACTTCGACTCCCAAGTAGTTCCAGTCGGGTCGCGCACGCGCTATTTCCGCGGTAGCGCGCCCCATGCCGAAACCGATTTCCAGCACGACCGGCGCCGGCGACGGGAACAGCGAATCGGGCGCAACGGGCGTCGGCGATCGCGAAACGCAGTACCGGTCGCGAAGCCGCTCGTACGCCTCACGCTGGTGGTGGCTCATGCGGAACGCGCGTGTGGCGTAGCTCTTGATACGGTCGCGGTCGCGGTATTCCGGGTTCACATGCTTCCCAGTCGCTGGAGAACGTCGTCGGTCGTCGACACCGACAGCAGTTCGGACGCAAGCCGGGCAACATCGTGCGAGTCGATCTGACCGATCGTCGTTCGAATCCCCGGAATGCGGGCCGGGTCGGCACTGATCGACCGTAACCCGATACCGATCAGGAATCGAAGCACCTGCGGGTCACCACCGGCCTCACCGCAGATCGACACCGGACATCCGTGCTCGCGGCCGGCATCGACGATTCGGCTGAACGCGCGCAGCACCGCCGGATGAACCGGCTGGTAGAGCTGTTCGACGCGCTCGTTCGCACGGTCAACCGCGAGCAGGTACATCACCAGATCGTTCGAACCGATACTCATGAAATCGGTGACGCGGGCAAAGTCGGACGCGAGCTCCACCGCCGACGGCAGCTCGATCATCACGCCGAGTAGCGGCGAACGGTGATGCTCGATCCGCTCGGCCTCGAGTTCCTTCTGCATCGCGACCACGCGTGACCTCGCAACGATGAACTCCTCAACCGACGCGACCATCGGAAACATGATCCGCAGATCGCGACCGACTCCGGCTCGAAGCATCGCTCGCAGCTGCTCGTCGAACAGATCGCGGTGCGCAAGGCTGAACCGGATGCCGCGCAGCCCCAGGAACGGGTTCGCCTCGCTGTGCTCCGACTCGCTGAACAGCTTGTCGCCGCCGATGTCAAGCGTGCGGAACACGAGCGGGCCTTCGGGCGCGCGCTCAGCGATCCGGCGGTAGATTCCAAGCTGCTCGATCTCGGACGGAAAGTCGTTTCGCACCAGAAAGGGAAACTCGCTGCGGTACAGCCCGATGCCGGCGGCGCCGACGCGCGAGGCGACCTCCACGTCGTGCAGGATGTTCACGTTCGCCAGGAGCTCTACCGCGACCCCGTCGCGCGTGAACGCGGGCCCCTCGCCACGAACCGTGTCGTCTACCCGGTGCAGCTCGCGTGCGCGCTCAAATCGCTCCAGCAACGCCGGAGACGGATCGCGGTGGATAACGCCCTCGTACGCGTCTACTGCGACCATGTCGCCGTCTGACAGGTTTCCATCGTCGTGGGCTCGTAGGTAAACCGTTGGTATTTCAAGGCTCCGCGCCAGGATCGTGATATGCGCGGTCGCACCACCCCCGGTCAGGATGATCCCTTCGGCATGCTCGGCGGAGATCCGCACCAGATCCGACGGGAACAGCTCGTGAGCGAGCACCACCCGCCCGCGAAGATCACCGCCGTCCTCCTGTTCGGGCCGCAGGTTGCGCAGCAGCCGCGACCCAAGGTCACGGATATCCTGCGTCTTTTCGCGCGTACGAGGGTTCGTGCTCGCCGACAGCATCTCGACGTACCGGTCGACGATCGTGCGTACAGCAACGTGCGCGCGGCTTCCGTTACGGATCCCGTCGACCATGAGACCGGAAAACTCCTCATCGCGCAGCATCAACAGGTGCGTGCCGAAGATCAGGCTCGCGATATCGGCAAGCCGCTCATCGAGCTCGCGGTGCAGCGCTTCGAGCTGTCGGTCGGTACGCTCGAGCGCGCGACGGAACGCGGTTTCCTGATCCTCATCGTCGTGATTCGGTTCTATCGCATCATCGCCGCCCCCGAGGTGGACCACCCGACCGACGGCGATCCCTTCTGCTGCGCACTGGCAGGCTATCTGTTCGGCGGCGCCGCGCTGAGCAGGTAACAACGGAGCGCGCCGGTTGTGCAGCTCCATGATCATCTCGACGTTTTCGAGCGTGGACGCAAGCTGCCCGGCGATCGCCTGGAGCGCCCGCGTATCGTGCGATGTGAACTGATCCTGTTTCTGGTGTTGAACGACGATCGCTCCGATCCGGCTCAGACCCCGCCGGATCGGAACGGCCAGAAAGCTCTGATAGCGCTCCTCGTTCGTGCCTGGGATGAACTTGTAGAGCGGATTGCGATTGCCCCTCGCCTCACGAATCGGCCGCAGCTCTTTGACCGCGGTCCCCGTGATGCCCTCCCCGAGCATCAGCGACACTGTTCCGACCGACCCGGGGTCGAGACCCCTGGTAGCCCGGAGCACGAGCCTGCCTTCGGCCTCGTCGAGCAGGTAGACGCTGCACACGTCGCTTTCGAGGTGCTCGGCGATCCGGTCGACGACCGCCTGCAGGAAGTCGTCGATATTCGTCCGACGCTCGAACAGACTCGACAGTTCCGAGATGCTCCAAACCAGATCGATGTTGTCTCTACGTTCAGCCACGCGATATTCTACCACGGCTTACGCAACGAGCGTAGACAGTCGCCCTCGGATAAACTCGCTCTTCTCGCGCAATCCGACCGACGCGGTGTCCATGACCAGAACGTGTGGTCGTTTCGGATCGAGTCGGACCGTTCCACCCGACGCCTGGATCAGCCCGACGACGCGGTCGGCGCTGATCCGCGCGACCTTCGCGAACTCGATCTCGAGTGTCCCACCGCGCTCGCGCAGGCTCGCAATGCGCAGCGTCTTGCACAGCACCCGGATCTCGGCGAGCGACAGGAGGCTCTGGACCTCCTCCGGTAGCGGTCCGAAGCGGTCTTGAAGCTCACCGGCGATCGCCTCGAGCTCCTGCTCGGTCCCGATCGATGCGATCTTCTTGTACACCTCCATCTTTTCGACCGGCTCGTTCACGTACGAGTCGGGGATGAACCCGGAGTACTGCAGTTCGAGGTATACCTCTTCGTCGGCCGGCGCCTCGGTGTCATCGAGCCTGCGGATCGCCTCGTCAAGCAACTTCAGGTAGAGATCGAAGCCGACCGACAGGATATCGCCGCTCTGCTCGCGCCCGAGCAGATTGCCTGCTCCGCGCACCTCCAGATCCTTCAGCGCGATCTTGAAGCCGCTGCCGAGTTCGGTGTAGTCGCTGATGATCTGCAGCCGCTTCATCGCTACCTCGCTCAGCACGCGCTGGTCGGGGTAGAACAGGTACGCGTACGCCAGGCGATCGCTGCGGCCGACTCTGCCGCGCAACTGGTAGAGCTGGCTTATGCCGTAGATGTCTGCCCGGTCGATGATGATCGTGTTCACGTTCGGGATGTCGATCCCGTTTTCGATGATCGTCGTCGCGACGAGCACCTGGAACGAACCGTGGATGAACCGGTGCATGATATCTTCAAGCTCGGTCGAGCTCATCTGTCCGTGCGCCTTGTCGACGAAGACCTCAGGAACCAACTCCTGGATGAACGACACGATGCTGTCGAGCGTTTCGACCCGGTTGTGCAGGAAGTAGACCTGGCCACCGCGGTCGATCTCGGTGCGAATCGCGCGGGCGACGACGTCGGGATTGAACTCCTGTATCACGGTCTCGATCGGCAGTCGGTTCTGCGGCGGCGTCTTCAGGATCGACATATCCCGAATCTTCAACAGCGACATATGGAGCGTGCGCGGAATCGGCGTCGCGGTCAGCGTGAGCGAATCGACCGACGTCTTGAGCTCCTTGATCCGCTCCTTGTCCTTCACCCCGAAACGCTGCTCCTCGTCGATGATCAGCAGCCCTAAGTCCTTGTACATCACGTCCTTCTGCAGCAGGCGGTGGGTACCGATGACGATGTCGAGCTCACCGCCGGCGAGGGCGTTGATGACCCGTTTCTGCTCCTTCGGCGGGACGAACCGCGACAGCATTCCCGCGCGCACCGGGAAGTTGACAAGCCGTTCGGTGAAGTTTTCGTAGTGCTGCTCGGTCAGGATCGTCGTTGGCGTCAGGATCGCGACCTGCTTGCCGGCGGTCACGGCCTTGAACGCCGCGCGCAGCGCGATCTCGGTCTTCCCGTACCCGACGTCACCGCATACGAGTCGGTCCATCGGCTGAGGTCGCTCCATATCGGCCTTTACTTCCTCGATGCACGTCAACTGATCGGGCGTCTCTTCGTACGGAAATGTCGCCTCGAACTGCATCTGCCACTCGGTGTCGGCCGGAAACGCGAAGCCGCGCGCGCGACGGCGCCGCGAATAGAGCTTCACAAGGCGCTCGGCAAGGTCCTCGACGTTCTTGCGCACGCGGCTCTTTCGACTCTCCCACGACTTGCCGCCGATCTTGTCGAGCCGTGGCGCATCACCGCTTGAGCCGATGTAGCGCTGCACCAGGTTCACCTGTTCGATCGGCGTGTAGATGAACTCCTGGTCGGCATACTCGAGGTGGATGTAGTCGCGCTCGTTGCCCGCAGCCGCGATCCGCCGGATCCCGATGAACTTCCCGATCCCGTAGTTCACGTGCACGACGTGGTCGCCCGGAGCGAGCTCGATGAAGGTGTCGATCGCCTGACTGTGAACCTGCTTGACCGACTTGGGGACGCGTTTCCGGCGCCCGAAGATCTCGTTCTCCTCGACCACGATGAGCTTCTGATCGGGCAGACCAAAACCTCCGGAGATCCTGCCGGTCACGACCATCAGGTCAAACTCGGCAAGGAGATGCCGGATTCGCGACGCCTGCGCGTCGCTGTCGGCGACCACGATTACGTCGTAGCCCGCCTGCTGGTGGTTCTGGAGCTCTTCGCGGAAGAACGCGACGTTGCCAAAGAAACTCCTGGGAGGGTCGCTCGGGAGCCGGATCGCATCGCGGCGGGTCGTGTCGTTCAGCAGCGGCACATCGATCCGGCGCCTGGTTGCATCGCACGCTTCGGAAAACGACAACAGGAACCGATTCGGCCGCGGAACGTCGCGACGCACGCGCTCGCTCGTGAACAGCCCCTGGTACTCCTTCGCGAGCGCCTCATGGCTCGACGTCAGACGCTCGGTATCCGTGAAGATCGTGATCGCCTCTTCGCCCAGGTACTCGGGAAGGTAGTGGCGCGTCGCATCGGCAAACGGGAAGTAGATCTCTTCGCCGTCGGCCCACCGCTGCTGCTCGAGCTGCTCGGTAAGCTCGGGAAGTTTGCGGAACTCGCTCATCGATGAGAACTGACCGACGGCGCTTGCGATCTCGGCGTCGGCCCAGACGACTTCTCGCTCGGGGTGCAGCAGGAAGCGGTCGATCTTCCGAATCGAACCCTGCGACGACGGATCGAACTCGCGGATCTCATCGATCTCATCGAACTCGAACACGATCCTCGTCCCCGACTCGTCTCCGGGCTGGATCAGATCGACCACTTCGCCACGCACCGCGTACTCACCTCGCACAGAGACCTTCGCAACGCGGCTGTACCCGTAGCGTTCGAGCGTCCGTCCGAGTTCCGCCGGATCAAACGAACCGCCGGTCGATATCCATCGCAGTCGCTCGCGGAAGCGCGCCGGATCGGGAACCGGTGTCAGGTACGCGCGCAGACTCGCGATCACTACGCGGGCCTCTCCGGTCGCCATCCGGCCGAGCGACCGGGTGCGGTTCCCGAAGACGGGCGCGGTGCGCGGTAGCGGCCGATACGGCATGCTCCCCCACCACGGAAACGTCATCGCATCGCAGTCGAACAGCGAAAGATCCGAGCGCAACAGCTCAGCTTCCTGTTCGGTCGCGACGATAATCAAGAGGGGCGATGCGGTTCGGCGAGAGAGCTCCGCAATGAGCAGGGCCAGGTACGCGCCGCGCGGACCGGCGAGCACGAGCGGAAACGCGCCGGTCTTGACCCGGTCCACGAGGGTCCGCCACGGCGGGTATCCCTTCAGCGTACCGGCAAGGCGTTCACGGATGGCCAACGGTCACCCCCATGCAGGAGGAAGCGATGAGATGTGCACCCCGAACCCCGCTGTTGCTGGCGCTAATTCTGGCCGGCTCGGCGTTCGCTGTGGCGCAGTCAGTGGCGGTACACATCGGGTATGAGGACAAGGACATCTACTTTCCGGATAGCGAAATACTCATCCGATTCACGATCAGCAACAACTCCGCGGGCACGTATAGGTTCCGCCTGGCGGATAACCGGATGTTCAGCGTTGACTTTCACGTATCGACGCTGACCAACCAGCCGCTCGGACCCGCGCGGCAATTTACCACGCAGCGGACTTCGAATCAACAGATCTTCTACCGCGACGTCGCGATCGAACCGGGCGAGTCGTTCAGCTTCGTCGAAAACCTCCGCGATTACGTCGTGATCCCCGCTGCGGGCATCTACGTGATTCAGGCCCGCTTCTACCCCGACTTGGTCTCCGGCACAACCGTCATGCCGTCGTCGAACGCGCTCAGCTTGACAGTTCAGCCAGCGCTCGCATCGACCGACATCGAGCGCGCACGGATCGACGACGCCACCGGTGCGATCCTCCGCAGGCAGGCGCTGCCGCCCGACCAGGTCGTTCGCTTCGCTCTTGACGGACTCCAACTGGGCGCCTGGAACCGGTTCTTTCTCTACATGGACATCGAAGGGCTGCTCCTGTCGAATCCGGCGCGCGCACGCGCGTACCGGGCGCTCTCCGGCGAAGCACGGCGACAGCGAATGGACGAGTTTCGCAGCCAGCTTCAGAGCAGACTGGCCGAGCCCGAACTCTCCGCGATCCCGAACGAGTTCCGGATGATCCGCACCACCTACGACGAGCACGAGGCTACGGTCGTGATGAACCTCGTGTTCCGGTCGCCAACGTTCTCAGAGGTCAAGCGGTACACCTACTTCCTTCGCAGAGACGACTCGGTGTGGTACATTCATGACTACGCTGTGACGAATCTGGGAACCGAGTAATGAGAATACTGCTGGTCTGCGAACGCGATGAGATCAAGACCACCATCCGGCGTCACTTCATGCCGCGTGGGGCCGAGATCATCCAGTACTACAACCCGATCAAAGCGATGGACAATCTCGACGAGGTCGACCCGGATGTCGTGCTGTTCAGCGCGCAGGACTTCCCGCGCCACTGGAAGCCGTTTCTGATCTTCCTGCGCAACTCGAGGGCGCGCGAGCAGTGCGTCTTCGTGCTGCTGCGCGGCGGTGATTTCAACGCCGACGAGGCGGATAAGGCGCAGGCGCTCGAGGTCAACGGAATCATGTGGGAGCAGCTCGAAGATCGCCACGAGCTCGTGCGCCTGAAGGAGCTCGTCGCGCGGTACCGCGACATCGGCGATGCCCGACGCGAGAAACGGCTGCTGCCGACCGGGATCGACCGGGTTGGCTTCGTGTTCACTCACCCCGAGCGGCTCGACTTCGTGTTCGGCCAGATCGAGGACCTGTCGGCAGCGGGAGTGTCGTTCGTCGCTGCCGACCGTCGCTCGGTGATGGACCTCAACGTTGGCGACTCGATTCCGGTGTGCTCGCTACGAATCGGAGACCATCTCCTGTCGTTTCCCGCGGGCGTTGTCCGCAACGAACGGAGCCTGAGCCTTGCGTTCGACGAGCTCACCACCGCGCACCAGAGCATGATCAGGGCGTACGTCGACGCGCACGCGCAGCGGCAACTCGAACGAAGCGCGCACGACGAACCGACCCCGGTCGAACCGGCCTGATCCCGTCCAACGAGCGGCCTTGGTCGCCGCGAACAACAAATTCGGCACCACCATTCGGGTATTGACAATCGGGCGGCCGGCGGCTATCTTTGGGCCGCATTCCCCTGTAGCTCAGCTGGTAGAGCGGGTGGCTGTTAACCACTAGGTCGTTGGTTCGAGTCCAGCCGGGGGAGCTTTTGACGGGCAGTTCCGCTTCGCGGAACTGCCTTTTTTTTACTCCGAGTCGTACGTGATCAGCGTGTGGACCGCAAGCGGCGACAGAGCCTCTTCGTAGCGCAGGAAGGGCAGCCCTATAACCGAAAACGCTTCGACCGCGACGCTACCGGCCGCCCGGATCAGATCCGCGGTCGCGGCGATCGTGCCGCCGGTCGCGATCAGATCGTCGACGATGAGGATCCGCTGCCCCGGCCCAAGGTCGTCGCGGTGTATCTCCACGGTATCGCTGCCGTACTCGAGCTCGTACGTCTTGCGGTACGTCGCGCCGGGCAGCTTGCCCGCCTTGCGGACCAGGATAACCGGCAGCTTCAGCCGAACCGCGGCCGGCGTCGCGAACAGGAACCCGCGACTCTCGATCGCGGCGATCGCGTCTATCTCCATCGAGCGGTAGCGCTCGACCATCGCGTCGACGCAGAAGGAGAACGCATCGGGGTTCATCAGAACGCTCGTGATGTCGTAGAACAGGATCCCGGGTTTGGGAAACCCGGGGACCTTACGGATAGCGCGATCCAGATCGTACGTCTTCATACCTGCCCCATTCTCAAGGATACGGCCTGCGAAACCCGGATACCCGGGCCGCCACGTCCAGGTCGAGCCCGTCCTGCCGTCCTGACCCCAGAAGGTGATATCCGAGCCCTGCGATCATCGCGCCGTTATCGCTGCAGAGTTCCATCGGAGGGAAGCGTACGTCAAGCCCCCGCTTCATGCCGATCGAATCGAGCGACGCACGCAGGTAGCTGTTCGCAGCGACCCCACCGCCGACGACGACGGTGGCCAGGCCCGTGTCAGCGACCGCCCGGAGCGTCCGCTTCACCACCGAATCGACCGCGGCGCGCTGAAACCCGGCGGCCAGATCGGCCATCGTCGCGTTGCCGCCACCGGTTCGGAACTGATCGCGCTGGTTTATCACCGCGGTCTTCAGTCCCGAGTACGACACGTCGTAGCGGTGATCGCCCTTGTGCAGGTACGCGTCGGGGAAACGGTACACGTCGGGGTCGCCCTCCTGCGCCAGTCGGTCGATTGCGACCCCGCCGGGGTACCCGAGATCGTAGTACTTGGCAACCTTGTCGAACGCTTCGCCGATCGCATCATCGATCGTCGTACCGAGCACCTCGACGTCAAGCGGTGAGTTGACTCGGACGATCATCGTGTGACCGCCCGACACCAGAAGCCCGACAAATGGATACTCAACCGGCGTGGACAACTGCGGTGCGTAGAGATGCGCCAGGATATGGTCGACCCCGACCAGCGGCACGCCAAGGCCGTATGCAAGCGCCTTCGCGAAGCTCAACCCCACCACGAGCGACCCTACAAGCCCGGGCCGGGTCGTCACCGCCACCGCATCGAGCGAATCAGCGACGATGCCGGCCGCGGCGAGCGCGTCGTGGTAGACGCCAACGATCCACTGCGTGTGCGTGCGACTCGCGATCTCAGGGACCACTCCCCGGTACGGCGCGTGCTCTTCGAGTTGCACCGCGGTCCGCTGGCCGAGGACGCGTACCCCATCGACGACCACCGCCACCGAACACTCGTCGCAGCTCGTCTCTATCCCGAGTACGGTCACCGGTCGCCATCCCGGCCGCGGCCCGCCACCGCGTCGTCGCCGACCACGCGAACCGCATTCGACAGCGGCTTGAACTCGTAGTCGTGGCGAAGCAGCACCGGAACCGCCTCACGCAGCACGTCGGCAAGGAGCGGCACCGTGACGTGTCCGATCATGAAGACATCCTCACCGCGGTTACTCAGTTCGAGCGCTTCGGAAAGCGCGCTCAGAATAGCGTCGCGCTCGCGCACATTGTCCAGAAACACGTTACGCTCGGCGAACGGTATACCGACTTCGCGCGCTACCCGGCGCGCGACCGTGCGGGAGATCGTTCGGCTGTCCAGGTAGAACATCCCGTTCGCGTGGAAGAAGTCGAGCACCAGACGCATCGTCGGCTCGTCGCTACTCGCAAGCGAACCCATATGGTTGTTCGCACCGATCGCGCCGGGCACCGACAGCAGGTTGGCGGTCAGCGTCGCGACGATCTGCTCGGGCGAGTGGCCAGGACCAATCCATCCCGGCCCGGGGTCCGCCCCGCCGATCGCCTCCATCGGCTGGTGAAGGATGACCTCCTTACCGGCAGCGATCGACCGACGCGCTGCGTCGGTCGAGTACGGCAGCTGTGGCAGCACCGCAACGGCGAACGGGATCGGCAGCTGGAGGAACGGTGGCATCTCATCGGCAGCGTTCCCGGCGTCGTCCAGGATCAGATGCAGCCTTCCGCGCAGCGCGGGATCCGGGAGATCGGCGGGCATCCACCACGGCATCGGTCGTGCGGTCGCGACCGGCTCGGTCGCACGCGGAACCGCAGCGGGCTCGCTCGTTGTGGCGGGACGCGTCGCGACGCGCGGATCGTCGGGAGCCGTCGGTCCGCGTTCGGCGGGTCGACCGCCGGGGTCCGGAGCAGGATACACGGCGCCGGGGCTCCGCGTCGCCGCCGGCGCGGCCGGCGCGGCCGGCGCGGTCACGTTCGGTTCCGCTACCGGCTCCGCCACTGAAGCCGGCTGCGAATCGCCTACGCGTGGCGGTAGCAGCGCGATCGCAACAACCAGAAGCGCCGCGATGCCGACAAGCAGCGCCGTGAGCGTCCGAGCGTCGCGCGCCGCGGTGGTTCGCCTCCCGGTACGCCGGGTCGGTGTACGTCCGCCTGAAGCGCGACGCGATGTACCGCGCGACTTTCGTGCAGGTCCACGCGGCCCGTCCTGCGTCGGACCCGCGGATGGCCTTCTGGGGGTACTTGCGCCGTCTTTGCCCATCATCTTCAATAGATATGATCGAGCGATTGACGTCAACGGTTGAGGTCAGCCGTATACGAATTCCTCGATTTCCGACGAGTGCTCGCGCAGCTTGCGCAGCGCACGGAGCTCTATCTGGCGAACCGTTTCAGGGCTGATCCCCATCTCATCGCTGATTCGCTTCAGCGTGTACTTCTTCCCGCCGTAGAACGCGAAGCGGTAGAGCAGGATCATCTTCTCTTTTTCGCGAAGGCGTTCAAGGAATCGGAGCGTCTCCTGGCGCATCTCCTTCTTCATCACCTCGGTGTCGGGTGAGTAGCTGTAGTCTTCGAACACGTCGTGCAGTGTGCCCGAATCGCTGTTGAGGTCGCTGTCGAGCGATACCGGGCCGGTCGCGATGTTCATGATCTGAACGACCTCTGAACTCTCCATGCCAACCTCTTTGGCGACTTCGTCGACGCTCGGTCTGCGCATGAGCCGCTGGCTGAGCGCGTTGTGCGCGCGCTGAATCTTGCGCAGTGCGTCTTCTTTGCGGTGCGGCAAACGGATACTGCGTCGCTTGTTGCTCAGCGCCCGTGTGATCGACTGCTTGATCCACCACGATGCGTACGTAGAGAAGCGTACCTGCTTGCGATGATCGTACTTCCCGGCGGCCTTCAAGAGCCCTAGATTGCCCTCCTGCACCAGGTCGAGCAGGCTCACGTCCGGGGAGACGTACGCCTTTGCGATCTTCACGACGAGTCTGAGATTCGCTTCGATAAGCTGCGTGCGCGCCTGCTCATCGCCCGCTTCGATCCGCCGGGACAGCTCGAGCTCCTGCTCGAACGTGAGCAACTCGGTCTTGCGGATCTGATCGAAGTAGGATTTCAGCGCATCGTCCTGCGCCGGTTTCGCCTTGCGTTTTGCCACGATGACTCCTGCATATGAGTATGCAAACGCTGTGCCAACTGCAAGGAATAAAACGCCGCTCTAACTCTATATCGGAGAGAGGGTTGGCGGGTCAGCTTGCATACCCAGTACGCAAGGCAGCAAAACCGTATGGAAAATAAGACAGAAGCTGCAAAGCAGCTTCTGAAAAATCATACACTAGACGAGATCGCGGTACTGCGAGTAGATCATCTCGGCGACACCCAGGCTGCCGGTCGCGGCGATCATTCGGGAATACTCTTCGTAGAGCATATCCTCGAAGATGTTCTCTGCCATGCCACCGTCGAGCAGATTGTCTTCCTTGTTCAATGTAGCACGCATACTGTCAAGCATCTGCTTCACGAACAAAGATTCGAACTCTTTCGCGACCGCCTTCAGCTGCTGCCGGCCGTCACCACGCGGCAGCTCGAGCCGAGCCTGGTTCGCGTTCCAGACTGCCATGTTCGCCGACGTTATCTCCATACCGACTCCCCGACTCTATCGTTTCAGGCCGGCGGCGATGCCGAGCATGTTATCGCTGGTCTGGATCGCCTTCGAGTTCATCTCGTACGCGCGCTGCGCGACGATCATGTTTACCATCTCCTGCACGATCTCCACGTTCGACATCTCGAGAAACTTGTGCAGCGTCTGTCCCATCCCGTCGAATCCGGGCTGACCGGGTATCGGATCGCCCGACGCCGCCGATACACGCAGCAGGTTGTCGCCGATCGCCTGGAGCCCGGCGGGGTTCACAAAGCGGTAGAGCTCGAGCTGCCCGACGTCGACCGGATCGTCGAGCCCGGGCAGCTTCACCGTTACCCGCCCGTCCTGGGAGATCGCGATCGTGTCGCGGATGAAACCCTCAGGCATCACCAGGTCGGGCATCAGTCTGTAGCCGTTGCTGTTCACGAACTGGCCGTTGGAGTCGATCTTGAACGATCCATCGCGCGTGTAGCCGAAGCTGCCGTCGTAGAGCCGCACGCGGAAGAAACCCTCACCCTGGATCGCGATATCGCCCACGTTCTGCGTGTTCTGAAGCGAACCCTGCGTGTGGATCTTCTGCGTCGCTGCGACTCGCACGCCGTGGCCGACCTGAACCCCGACCGGTACGAGCGTCTCCTCGGTGGCTGGCGTGCCGGCCATGCGGACCGTGTGATAGAGGAGATCCTCGAAGTCGGGTCGGTTCTTCTTGAACCCGGTCGTATTCACGTTCGACAGGTTATTGGCGATCGTGTCGATGTTGAACTGTTGTCCGATCATCCCCGACGCTGCGGTGTGAAGTGAACGCATCATGGCAGGCTCCTTACAGCTTGATCGCTTCGTTGATCAGTCGGCCGACCATCTGGTCGTGCGCCTGGATCGATTTCTGGTTCGCCTCGTACGCGCGGTTGACCTCGATCAGACCGACCATTTCGGTGATCGCGTTCACGTTGCTCCCCTCAAGAAAGCCCTGGCGAACCTTTGGCCGCCCGGTCTCCATAGTCACAGCAGGGCCCGACTCCTCGGTCGTGTTCCAGAAACTTGATCCCTGTTTGCGTATGTAGCGGGTGTTGCGCATGTCGACGATCCGCAGCCGGTCGACCTCGACCGTGTCGTCCCACTCGTTTTCGCGCATGCTCACGAGCCGCCTGGGGTCGTCGGCGAACCTGTCGTTTTCGAAGACGACGCCGTCCTCATCGACGATGAAATTGTTGAGTTTCAGACGGATATGCCCCTGCTCACCGAGCACGGGATAGCCCTCCTTCGTGACGAGCAGCCCCTCGGGGCCTATCAGGAAGCTTCCGTTACGCGTGTATCGCTCGCCGTACGGCGTTTCGACGACGAAGAAGCCTCTGCCGTCGAGCGCGATGTCGAACGCGTTGTCGGTCTGGCGAAGGCCGCCCTGGCTGAAGACGGTGAAGAACTCGTTCGTCTCCACGCCGGTCCCGATCTTGCCGACCACCGGTGCGACGTCGTACGAGCCAAACGGGAAGCTTCGAAGCGGGAGCTGCGTCACGCCGTCGTCGGACATCCGACGGATCAGGAGCTCGGGGAACGCCTTCTGGATGGGGGTATCGCGCTTGTAGCCGGTCGTATCAACGTTTGCCAGGTTGTTCGCCATAGCGTCCAACCGCTCCTGCTGCACGACCATACCGGCGGCGCCGGTGTACAAACCTCGTAGCATCTGGCCTCCCTGATATCACTATCGGAGAATGCCGACGCCACGTTTATAGCCAAGAGTGGGATTCGAACCCACGGCCTGCTCATTACGAGTGAGCTGCTCT
>RECL01000356.1 GCA_007694025.1 Spirochaetaceae bacterium | reverse complement strand
ACGTGCTGTCGGCGCAGAGCCTTCGCGCGTCGGGGCTGATCCCCGCGAGCCTTGAGCCGCTGTCGCGGTTCCAGCGGCTTGGCGCGACGGTCGCGCTCGGCACCGTCTGGCGCGACTCGGTCTGCTACCTGCTGCACGCCGGACCCGACGACGATCTGGCAGCGACCGCCGGCGCGCACGAGACGTTCGCGGTCGACGACTCGGTGATCGGCGTTGCGTTCGCTCGCGCCGAGCGGCTGGTCAGGTGGGACCGCGCCGACCGGAACCAGGTGTCGTGGGCGGCTACGATCGGCTCTCCGGCGTACGCGGCGATCGCGGTCGTCGTTCCGGCGGAGGCGATCGGTCGACGCCGACTCGACCCGGACAAGATGGAAGCGATGATCGCCGCGGCCGCGGCTGAGATAGAACGACAGATAGACGAACGGGAGGAATGAGATGAGCAAACTGGAAACGGTGGCGCACGACGCCGATGTCTGCGTGGTTGGTGGTGGCATGGCAGGCGTCTGCGCGGCGATCGCGGCGGCGCGTGGCGGTGCGCGGGTCGCGCTGATCAACGACCGCCCGGTCCTGGGCGGAAACGCGTCGGAGGAGATCCGGATGTGGATCTGCGGTGCGTTCGGCGCGAACATGCGCGAGAGCGGCATCATAGAAGAGATCGAACTGGAGAACATCTACCGCAATCCGCACAAGAACTACTCGCAGTGGAGCGCGCTGCTCTTCGATATCGTCTCGCGCGAGCCGAACATCGAGTTGCTTCTCAACGCATCGGTGCTCGACGCCGACATCGACTCGGCGGGCGCGACGATACGAAGCGTCACCGCGTGGCAGCTCACAACGCAGCTCTTTCACCGCGTCGACGCCGCGCTGTTCATCGACTGTTCGGGTGACTCGATTCTGGCTCCGCTGTCCGGGGCCGAGCACCGGTGGGGCCGCGAGGACAAGGTCGAGTTCGGCGAGTCGCACGCCGCAGAGGTCGCCGACGGCAGGACGATGGGGATGTCGTGTCTGATCCAGGTGCGGGAGACCGAAACGCCGCAGCCGTTCGTCCCACCCTGGTTCGCGCACCGCTATGAGCGCGACGATATCGGGCCCGGGCGCGACCTGAACCACCGGCGGACGAACTTCTGGTGGCTTGAGTCGGGCGGCAACGGGAACACGATTCGCGACACCGAGGTTGTCCGCGACGACCTGCTTGGAGTCGCAACCGGCGTCTGGGACTTCCTGAAGCGGCACGCCGACGAGTTCGATACGCGCAACTGGACTCTGGAGTGGCTCGGCTTCCTGCCCGGCAAGCGTGAGAGTCGCCGGTACGTCGGCGATCACATCATCACGCAGTCCGACGTCGAGGCGGGTGGACCCTTCCCCGACGTGATCGCGTTCGCCGGATGGAGCATGGACAACCACCCGCCCGGTGGCTTCTACGAACCAGGTGAGCCGACGGTCTTCCACCCCGCGCCGTCGCCGTGGGGGATCCCGTACCGTTCGATCTACTCGAAGAACGTCGCGAACCTGCTGTTCGCCGGCCGCAACATCAGCGCGACGCACATCGCGCTGAGTTCGTCGCGCGTGATGCGCACGTGTGCGGTGATCGGCCAGGCCGCGGGTACCGCCGCCGCGATCGCGATTCGTCGCGGTACGACGCCGCGCGGGGTCTATGCCGACCACATCGACGAATTGCAGCAGCGCCTGCTCGGCGACGACGCGTACCTTCCCGGAGTGGAGCGTCGGCCGACCGCTCCAACGGCCTCCGCGACGATGACGGCATCGAACGCGGGGAGAACCTACACCGTGTCGCGTGCCCGGACTATCTACCCCGATGACGTCGTCGTGTTCGCGAGCGGGCTTCGCGCCGGACAGCGGACGCGGATCGAGTGGCTCCAGGAGGAGTGGCGCGCTGATGCCGAGGCGTTGCGTAACGGCGTCGACCGGGCGGTCGACGACCAGGACAACGGGTTCTGGTGCGAGCCGGGCGACACGGTCGAGTACGCGCTCGCGGAGCCGGCCACGCTCGCGCAGGCGCGGATCGTGTTCGACAGCAACCTGAGCCGCCACTACCAGGAACACCGGATGAAGTACCACTATCCGCTCGACGATCCCGGTACGCCGGTCGCCGAATCGCTCGTGAAGGAGTTCAGCGTGGACGCGCGGATCGACGGCGAGTGGACGACCGTCGCGGTCGTAACCGACAATCGGCAGCGGCTGGTACGTGTCGCGCTGCCCGACCGTCCGGTGGACGCGATCCGGTTCACCCCCCGTGTGACGTGGGGAGCACCGCTCGTACACCTGTTCGCGTTCGATCTGGAGTAGTTTGGACGGAAAAGCGCGGCGACACCCCTTCCGGTGGTGATCGGTACAGCGATTGTCGTGGTACGATGGGCCGAAATGGACGGTCGCCACGATCCGGATCGTAGCTGCGCGGCACGGCCGCGCAGGCTCGGACGAGTCCTCATGGCCGCGGGCATCGCGCTTGCCGGGTTTCAGCTTCTCTACCTGGCCGGTGTCGCTATCGCCGCCGTCCGTCTGCGCGAGCACAACCCGGCCGACTTCTCGCTGGCGATGATCCGCCGTAGACAGACCGGCCACCCTGGCGAACCGCTTCGCCACGTCACGCTCGACCAGATACCGATGCGGCTGCTTCACACGCTGATCCTCATCGAGGACCCGCGGTTTGCCGATCACCGCGGGTTCGACACGCAATCCATCCGGTACGCGATCGAACTCAACAGCCGACACGGCCGGATCGTCTACGGCGGCAGCACGATCACGCAGCAGCTTGCACGCACAATCCTTCTCTTCCCCCGGCAGCTCTACGTCAGGAAGGTGCTGGAGGTTCAGGCTGCGATCATCCTCGACGCGGTTCTCCCGAAGGAGCGCGTCCTGGAGCTCTACGTGAATTACGCCGAGTGGGGCCCCGGGGTGCACGGGATCGGAGCCGCCGCTCACTACCATTACGCGGCGATGCCGGCGGAGCTTGACGACGTAAGGCTCGCCGGGCTGATCGCGATCATGCCGAGTCCGTTGCGCTACTGCCCCGAGACGTTTCACGAGTCGCCGATGCTCGCTGCCAGACACCGGCTTGCGCTCGAGCTACTCGACGGTGTCGACGTGCCACAGAACAGGATACGCGTCGATATCCGCCGAACGCTATAGGTCATACGGAGGTAGGAGTATGAGAGCACGAACACTGTGGGCCGGCTTCGTTGTCGCGGTGCTGATCGCCGCGTGCACGACCACGACCGGCGTTGTCCGGACCGTCGCTGCGATCGTCAGCGAACCACCGGCCGTCGTTGCGCCACGCGAATCTGCCCGGCGCGGCGAGGCCACATCTTCGGTCACGATCGTCAATGATTCGGGCGAGTATCTCAGCGGTGTGTACTTCCGGGCAGCCGGGGCGACCGCGTGGGGAACAAACCACCTCTCCGCGTCCGGAGGAGGAATCGCTTCGGGGAGAACCGGTGAGGTCATGGTGCCGATCGGGACCGGTACGGTGAGGTTCGCCTTTCTCGGAGGCGATCAGCTCTTCTACGTGGACGTGGACGGGAGCTTTGCGGCGGGAGCAACGTACGACGTAGACCTGAAGCCGAACTACCTGGTCGGTGGACAGCGGCTGCCGTACAACTATCTGACGTCGTACGGCTATCTCAGCGGACCGTACTGGTACCTTGACTGATCAGACCCTTGTGACGCGGCAGGCTTCCGTGCCACTCTGACGTATGAGCGCTCCTCTTTCCGCGGCGCAGGTTGTTGCGTCCGAGCTTTCTATCGCGCCCGCTCGAGTCGCCGCGGTTGAGGCGCTTCTGGGCGACGGCGCGACGATTCCATTCATCGCGCGCTATCGGAAAGAACAGACCGGCGAGATGGACGAGGTCGTGCTCCGCGCGGTGCACGACGCGCTCGCGCGGTTTGCTGCGCTCGACGCCCGGCGTACCGCGGTCCTGAAGTCGCTCGCCGAACGCGACCTCCTCACCGACGACCTCCGACAACAGATCGCGACCGCGCCGACGCTTGCGGAACTCGAAGACGTCTATCTCCCGTACCGTCCGAAGCGGGTTACGCGCGCGACGAAGGCGCGCGAGCGAGGGCTCGAGCCGCTGGCTGCGCTGCTGCTTCGCGACCCGGACGCGCGTCCGGCGGAGGTAGCCGCCGCATCGGTCGATCCGGAGCGTGGCGTGAACACCGTCGATGATGCACTCGCCGGCGCACGCGACATCATCGCGGAGGTGATCGCAGAGGACCGCCAGACGCGCTCCGAGCTGCGCGACTGCTTTGGCAGGCAGTCGGTCATCGCGTCGGCGCGTTCCCGGCGCCAGAAGGATAATCCGCGCGCCGACGTGTACCGCGACTACTTCGCGTGGTCGGAGCCGGCGTCCCGCGTCAGGTCGCATCGTGTGCTCGCGATGCTGCGCGGCGAGCGCGAAGGGTTTCTGGTCGTGCACGTCGCACCACCCGCGGACGCCGCGCTCGCGATCGTCCGACGGCGCTGGGTAGGCGGCCGCGCCGAACGCGGCCTACAGATGGAGCTGGCCGCGGCCGACTCGTACGAGCGACTCCTGCTGCCGTCGCTCGAGACCGAACGAAAGAACGAGCTTGCGGCCGCCGCGGCCGACGCGGCCGCCGGCGTCTTTGCCGCGAACCTCCGCGATCTGCTGCTTGCGCCTCCACTCGGCGCGAAGCGCGTGCTCGCGGTTGATCCCGGGTTCCGGACCGGGTGCAAGGTGGTCTGTCTGGACGAGCACGGTGGGCT
>RECL01000107.1 GCA_007694025.1 Spirochaetaceae bacterium | reverse complement strand
TACACCGCGACGCACCGCGGCTATCGGTCGAAACTGCTGTCGATGGGGCTCACGCGCGGAGTCCGGATCGTGGTGCGCAATCGGGCACCGCTCGGCGATCCGGTCCAGGTCGGGGTCAGGGACTTCGAGTTGTCGTTGCGTGCCGACGAAGCGGCGGCGCTGCGTCTGGTACGCGCCTCACGGACCGACCGGAGCGCCTCATGAGCGCGCCCACGGAGATCACGATCGCGCTCGCGGGTAACCCGAACAGCGGCAAGACAACCGTGTTCAACGCGCTCACCGGCAGCCGACAGCGCATCGGCAACTGGCCCGGCGTAACCGTCGAGCGCAGGGAAGGAACGTTTCGCCCGTCGGTGGCCGCGAAGGTCGAACGCCTGCTCGTCGAGCCGTTCGCGCCGTCGGCGACCGGCGCTGCAGACTCCGCTACCGTTTCGGTTGCGCAGGTCGAAGAGCCCGCCGAGCAGACCGGTCTTCCCGTCTCGTACCGGGTCGTCGATCTGCCCGGGATCTACGCGCTCGCGGCCAGCTCCGAAGACGAGGCGATCGCGCGCGACTACCTGCTGAGCGCCGAAACCGACCTGGTCGTGAACATCGTCGACGCGTCCAACATCCAGCGCAACCTCTTTCTGACGCTGCAGCTTCTGGAGATGGGGCTGCCGGTGATCGTCGTGCTCAACATGATGGACCTCGCCGACAAGCGGGGGATCGACATCGACGTCGAGCACCTCTCCAGCCACCTTGGCTGCCCCGTGATCGCGACGTCGGCGATCCGGCCGCGCGACACCGCCGATCTCAAGCGCCAGATCCACCGGCACGCCGAGACCGCGCACGCGGCCGCCAGCCGCGCCGGCGGACGATCGGGCTGGGACGGCGATCGCATCGCGTATCCCAGGAGGATCGAATCGGTTCTCAAGGAGATCGAGTCCGAGTGCGAGCCGCTGTCGGCTCTCACCGGTAGCACCACCAGATGGATCGGTCTCAAGCTCCTTGAAGGCGATCCGTGGGTCACAAGGCGCGTGGTCGAGACATCTGGGCTCACCGCCGAACGGATCGGTGGTATCATTGCGCGGCTCGAGTCGGAACTGGACGAGGAGCTCGACATCGTCCTTGCCGACGCGAAGTACGGCTTCATCCACGGACTCTCCGAGCATATCTCCCGCCGCCGGATCTCCGCGCGCTCGGCGACCGAACAGATCGATCGGGTAGTGATGAACCGTTTTCTGGCGTTGCCGGTGTTCCTCCTCGTGATGTACGGCGTGTTCTGGTTCACGATGAGCATCGGCGGGGCGTTCATCGACTTCTTCGATCTGGCGTTCGGCGCTGTGTTCGTCGACGGGTTCGGATCGGTGCTCGAATCGATCGGCTCGCCCGGGTGGCTGACCGGTATCCTCGCCGACGGCATCGGAACGGGGATCCAGACGGTCGCCACCTTCGTGCCGATCATCTTCGCGATGTTCCTTGCGCTGTCGCTGTTGGAGGATTCGGGCTACATGGCGCGCGCTGCGTACGTGATGGATCGCTTCATGCGGAGCATCGGACTGCCCGGCAAGAGCTTCGTGCCGATGATGGTCGGGTTCGGCTGCACCGTTCCGGCAATCATGGGGACGCGGACGCTCGACTCGCGGCGCGACCGCTTCACAACGATATTCATGTCGCCGTACATGTCGTGCGGCGCGCGGCTTCCGGTGTACGCGCTGTTCGCCGCTGCGTTCTTCCCTGATCGATCGGGCGCGGTTGTGCTGTCGCTCTACGTCGCGGGAATCGCAGTCGCGATCCTGACCGGCCTGCTTTTGAAGCTCACGCTCTTTCGCGGCATCCCGTCGCACTTCGTTATGGAGCTCCCGCCGTATCACGCGCCGCGCGTTCGCCACGTGTTCGGTCAGGCGTGGCAGCGGCTGCGCCTGTTCGTCGTGCGCGCCGGTATCACGATCACGGTGATCGTGACGATCCTTTCGGTGCTCAATACGCTCGGCACCGACGGGTCGATCGGGCACGACGATTCGCCCGATTCGGTTCTGTCGGCGATCGGAAGGACGATCACCCCCGTGTTCTCACCGATGGGGATCGTCCCGGACAACTGGCCGGCGACCGTCGGCATCTTCACCGGGATCTTCGCGAAGGAGGCCGTGGTCGGAACGCTGAACTCGCTCTACGGTCAGGAGGCCGACGCCGACGAACCGGCCGGCTGGGCCACTACAATGGTTGACGCGCTGCGTTCGATCCCCGAAAACCTCATCGCCGCGTTCTCCGGTGCGACCGATCCGCTGGGCTTCGGCGTCATCGCCGACGACGAGGAAGCCGTTGCCGACGGGGTTGGCGCCGATCTCAGCGTCTTCGCGTCGCTTCGAACGCACTTCACTCCGGTCGGCGCGTACGCGTACCTGCTGTTCGTGCTGCTCTACTTTCCCTGCGTCGCCGCGATGGCCGCCGCTATCAAGGAGATGGGGGCGCTGCTCGGCTGGACGCTCGCGGCGTACAGTACGCTGCTCGCGTGGGCGATCGCGACGCTCTACTATCAGATCGCCTCGGGGCCATCGCCGGTGCCGGTGGCGATCGCGGTCGCTCTGATTGGCGCGATGGTCGCAGCCTTTGCGATCATGCGACGGCTTGGCGTCGCTGCAGAGGCGGCCGACGCGTGATTCGTGACGTACGGGCAGAGCTGCGCGCGCGTGAGAGCGCGACGGTCGGACAGATCGCCTGCGCGCTCGGTGTGCCGGAGCCCGATGTAGAGGCCGCGATCGCGTTCTGGGAGCACCGCGGGAACGTCGTTCGCCACGCACATCCTGTGCGTGACGCACATCCTGTGCGTGACGCACCGGCGGGGCAGGCCTGCGGGGCGTGCAGGCTGTGCGGGGTTCACGACGCGCCGCCCTCCTACCGATGGCAGGTGCTTTCGCAGCCGCGCACCCGAGTGGTATAGTCGGCGGATGCAGATCCGTCAGCGCGTTCAGTCCCTCCGGGAATCGATGGCGTCGCGCACCATCGACGCGTACGTCGTCACCAGTGGCGACCCCCATCAGAGCGAGTACCCGCCCGAACGCTGGCGTGGCCGCGCGTGGATCAGCGGGTTCGCCGGATCGGCGGGGACGGTCGTCGTCACGGTCGACCGGGCGTGTCTCTGGGTCGATTTTCGTTACTACCTTCAGGCCGAACAGAGTACCGCTGGATCGGGTTTTGAGGTGTTCCGCCACGGTGAGCCGGGAGTCCCTGACTACCCGGAATGGATCGCAACCGAACTCGGTTCCGGCGCACGGGTCGGGGTCGACGCGTCGACGATGTCGGTATCGGCGCTCGCCGCGCTGACCGCAGCGCTCGCGCCCAGAGGTATCTCCGTCGACGCCGGTCCCGATCTGCTCGACGGTATCTGGACCGACCGGCCGGGTCTCCCCGCCGCGGCGGTCGTTCCCCACGAGGTTCGGTTCGCCGGACAGAGCCGCGGTGAGAAGCTGTCGGCGCTGCGCGCGCGGATGACCGCCGCTGGTGCGACGCACCATCTGGTTTCGACGCTCGACGACATCGCGTGGTTGTTCAATCTGCGTGGCAGTGACGTGGCGTACAATCCGGTGTTCCTGGCGTACGCGCTGATCACCGGCGACGACGCGGTGCTCTTCGTCGATCGCAACCGGATCGACGAGTCGCTGCGGCGCGAACTCGAGTCCGACGCGGTCACGATCGAGCCGTATGACGACGTTGCCGCCGCGGTCGGACGGTTGGCGCGCGATGCGGTCGTGCTCTATTCGGCCGACCAGACGAGCGCGGGTCTTGCCGCGGCCATTCCTTCGTCGGCGCGAAGGCTCGAGCGGATCAACCCCACGAGCGAACTCAAGGCCCGCAAGACCTCGGTCGAAGCCGAGCACCTGCGCGCGACGATGGGTCGCGATGGTGAGGCGATGGTCAGGTTCATCCACTGGCTCGTTGGGGCGGTCCGCGCGGGTGAGCGCGTCACCGAGATCGGCGCCACCGACAAGCTTCTGGAGCTTCGCTCGTGTGGCGACCGATTCGTGTCGGAGAGCTTCCATCCGATTTCCGGGTACCGCGGGCACGGCGCGATCGTGCACTACGCGGCGACCGACAAAACAAACTCGGTACTCGAGCCCGCCGGTCTCTACCTGATCGACTCGGGCGCGCAGTACCTCGATGGTACCACCGACATCACGCGCACGATTGCGCTGGGTGAGCCTGGCAAGGACGAGCGGCGCGACTTCACGCTCGTTCTGAGGGCCCACATCGCGCTTGCGATGCTGACCTTTCCGGTCGGTACGACCGGGCACATGATCGATGCGATCGCGCGCCACCACCTGTGGAACGAACGGCTGAACTACGGCCACGGGACCGGCCACGGGGTCGGGTTCTACCTCAACGTCCACGAGGGTCCGCACCGGATCAGCAGCCATCCGAACTCGGTCGCGCTCGAGCCCGGGATGGTCGTCAGCAACGAGCCCGGGGTCTATCGCGCCGAGCGCTACGGCATCCGGATAGAGAATCTGCTTCTGGTCGTCGACGCGGGATCGAGCGAGTTTGGCGCGTTCCGCCGGTTTGAGACGCTGACCGTCTGCCCGATCGACCGTGCGCTGATCGAGACGTCGCTCCTTACCAGCCGCGAACGCGAGTGGATCGACGACTACCACCGCCACGTTCGCGAGAGGCTCCTTGGCCGGCTGGATGGTGTGGTTGCCGAGTGGCTCGACCACGCGTGCGCACCGCTCGCCAACTGACCAACCGAGCTTTTTGTTGACAGAACGTCCGGGCAGCTAGTACCATCTTTTAAACGGACTCCGCTGCAGCCAATGGCTACCGGCTGGGCTTCGTCTCTGGAGCGGTAAATGTCTGACCGCGACAACCAATGGGAACTCTTCGATTTCTTCCCTGGTTCGTCTGCCGCCGAGTCCGTCCGACGGATCATCGATGGCGCATCGATCGACCCCGAGTTATCCGCCCGGGTCGTCGCTTCGCTTCCCAACGTAACGCTCGACAGCGAGCGATCGGTTGCCGTTCTTGATGGCATCATGGCCCACCATCAGCGGCTTGCGCAGTTGCTCAGCCGCTCGGTCGATCTGCGCGTTGCGGCGATGGACTACGCGGTCGCACATCCCGAGCTGATAGAAGAGCCGATCGTCGTAGACCGACAGGCGCTCGCGATGTCACGGCGGCTCGCCGCGGTCGACGGGCTGACCGGCCTGTTCAATCGCCGCTTTCTGGACGTCGCGCTCACCAAGGAACTGAACCGTGCCCGACGCTACGAACAGGTGTTCAGCGTTCTGTTCATCGACCTGGACGACTTCAAGCAGGTCAACGACACGTACGGTCACGAGCTCGGGGACGTCGTGCTGCAGACGGTCGGGAGAGAGATTCGCGACCTGCTGCGTCAGGAGGACATCGCCGCGCGGTACGGCGGCGAAGAGTTCCTGGTGATTCTGCCGCAAACGCCGACCTCCGGCGCGCTGCACTTCGCAGAGCGGCTCCTGTCCCGGATCCGCGCGGTTTCGGTTCATCCGGAAGTACGGCTTTCGTTCTCCGGCGGCATTTCGAGCTTCCCGCAGTCAGGAACGACGGTCGACGATCTAGTGCGCAGCGCCGACACCGCGTTGTATCAGGCGAAGCGAAACGGCAAGGATCAGGTGCGAGTTTTCATCGTGGACAAGCGGCGCGCGCCGCGGCGTTCGGCCGACGCGCACGCGTTCTGCTTTGCCGACGACTCGGACTTTGGCGAGGTTCAGGTGTGCGATGTTTCCACCTCCGGTCTTTCGGTTGAAGCGGAGACGCTCGCGACGCCCGGGCAGACCATACGGCTGCGGGTGCGCGACGACGAAGGCGGAACCGTCTACGAGATCGCCGCGCGGGTCGTCTGGAGTCGCAAGGCGGGGAAGGCCTACCGGTTCGGCGGTGCGTGGGCTGCGACCGACGAAGACATTCTACAGTCGCTGATCGACCGCGTCGCCGCCGGCTGACCCTACCGCGTGCCGAGCAGAACCTCCCACCCATCCCAGACGTACGCGACTCGCTCGACCGCCGTGTCGCCGAGCCGGATCGGAGCGGTGAGCGCCGGCTTCGCGCCAAGCCGCGCATAGAACCCCCGGGCGTCGTTATCGGCAAGGACCCAGGTCAGCATCCCGGTTCTGCCGTTGTCGCGCAGCTGGGCCGCAACCGACCGGACAAGCTGTCTTCCGACGCCGCGCCCTTGCGCGCTCGTCAGCACGTAGAGCGCCATGAGTTCCCCGTCGACCGTGAAAGCCCGGGTACGCTCTGCGCCTGCCGATGCGAAGCCCACGATGCCGTCTTCGGTCGAATCGGCGACGGTGAGGATCCCGGAGTGGCGCGCGACGATCGCGTCCCACTGCGCCTGGCTACGCCGGTAGGAGAGCCGCCGCAGAAACGCCGCGTCGAGCGTGTCCGCGTACGCAACGCGCCACATGTCGATGTGGATGCGGGCGATTGCCGCGGTGTCGGTAGCTCGGGCCGGTCGAACGATCGTCATTACCGATCAGTATACTGTTGTGTCCCGGCCGACGCACGACTACAATGCAGCGATGCGAGAATCCGCTGCGGGCACCAGAATCGGCATAATCGGGGGCGGGCAGCTCGGACGCATGATGATACTCGCCGGCAAGCCGCTCGGGTTCTGTTTCGGCGTAGTAACTCCGTCGGGCGATGACCCGGCGGTGTCGCTCGCGGACAGGTGGTTCCCCGGCGCGCTCGACGACGCGCGCGCGATAGGCGAGCTGGTCGCGTGGTCGGACGTGACGACCTACGAGATCGAGCACATCGACGTACGCGCGCTCGTAGCCGCCGAAGCGGCCGGCGGCGCGCTTGCACCGCGTCCGGCGGTTCTTGAGCTGATCCAGGACAAGCTGAAGCAGAAGCGGCACCTCGAACGCGCCGGAGTTCCGATCCCGGCGATCCTTGACGCTCCCGACCCATACCCGGTCGTTCAGAAGCTCCGCTTCGGTGGGTACGACGGTCGTGGCGTGGTTGTTCTGCGCTCCGATACCGACGATCGGCTTCCTGGTGCCACCTACTACGAGCGGTGCGTTGAGTTCGACCGCGAGCTCGCGGTCATCGTCGCGCGGTCTACTCGTGGTGAGAGTTCAGTATACCCGGTTGTCGACACGGAATTCGATCCGGCGGCCTCGATCTGCTCGCGCACCGCAATTCCGGCTTCGATTCCGGATGCGCTCGCCGAGCGCGCTCAGGCCGTTGCGCTCAACGCGGTTGCGGCGATCGATGCGACCGGCATCGTCGCCGTCGAGCTTTTTGTCACCACCGATCGCGAAGTACTTGTCAACGAGATCGCGCCGCGACCGCACAATTCGGGACACCTGACGATCGAGTGCTGCGAGACGAGTCAGTTCGAGCAGCATCTGCGCGCGGTCCTGGGTCTGCCGCTCGGATCGGTGCGCCTATTGACGCCCGGCGTCATGCTGAACCTGCTCGGGAGCGCAGGTGCCGTCGGCACGCCGTTTCTGCCGTTCCAGACCGAACTGCTTGCCGAGCCCGGCGTGCACCTCCATCTCTACGGCAAGTCGGCTGTGCGGCCGTACCGGAAGATGGGGCACGTGACGATCACCGCGGCTGTGCGCGACGACGCAGACAGGGTGGCCGATCGTGTGGCACAATACGCAGTGGTGGAAGGACGTGGTGAGCGTGAGTAAGTCGGTAGCGGTGATCATGGGAAGCACGTCGGATCTCACGGTGATGAGCGACGCGTGTCGTGTACTCGAAGAACTGGGCATCCCGTACGATGTCAGCGTCGTTTCGGCGCACCGGACTCCCCGCAGGATGTACGAGTTTGCGACCGCCGCGCGTTCACGCGGCGTCAAGGTGATCATCGCCGGCGCCGGTGGAGCCGCCCACCTTCCCGGTATGGTCGCGGCGATCACCGACCTTCCGGTCATCGGGGTGCCGGTGCGCGGCAGCTCACTGGACGGATTAGACTCGCTGCTGTCGATCGTGCAGATGCCGCGCGGCGTTCCGGTCGCGACCGTCGCGATCAACAACGCCCGCAACGCCGGTCTACTGGCAGCGCGGATTCTGTCGCTCGCCGACTCTGCGGTGACGAAGGCCCTTGAGGTATACCGGCAGACCGCCGAGCAGCAGGTGGAGGCTGCCGCCGCGGATCTCGAGCGCGACGGCTGGAGCGGCGCAAATCGCAGCGCTCCCGACGGCAAGGCCGTACGGTAATCGATGAGCAACCGTCTGTCGATCAGGCCGCCAGGACGCTGGCTGAGCATCGCATCCCGGCTATCGCATCGTCTGTCGCTGGTCGAAGATGTCGCGCTCGACGCACACGACACCGGAGCGTTGCTCCTGGTCGTCGTTGCAGAGCACGACCGCTGCGTGTACAGCGAGGTTCTGAGTCGGTCGGGGCTCGATGCACGACGCGTCACGCTCCTTCCGGTGGACACGGCCGACCCGTCGTGCCGCCCGGCTGCGATCGTCGAGCGCATCGCGGAGGCAGTCGACACGCTTCGTCGACCCCGGAGCGCCGGGTCGCCTGCCGCGGCCGCGCTCGTGGCCGTGATCGATCTTGACGCGCTCTTTGTGCTGACACAGTCGACGGTCGACAAGCTCGACGCCGTCACGCGACTGGCCGACATCGTGTGCGACGGCGCGGCCGACCGACCTGCGGCAACCGTCGAGCTGGTATCGCCGCTGTCGATACCGAAGGGATTCGGCGAGGAGTTTCTGTCGCTTCACAGTCGATGGCTCGTCGACTCCGATTCGACCGAGCGAGATATCGTAGCTGCATCGCTTCATCTGGCTGGTGACGTCACCGAGTGGAGAAGCCGGTACCTGGAGCTTCTGAGGACCGGTGGATCCGCCGCAGCAGACGCGCACCCGCTCGTTATGGGCGAGTTCCGGCGAGGCGTGCTTCTGTTGTCGCTCGACTTCACGATCCGTTACGCGTCCGAGCGTGCGGCCGACCTTCTTGGGGTGAATGACGCGCAGCTTGTCGACAGGCCTCTCAGCGTTCACCTGGACGGTGTCGATCTGGCGACGCTCAGGCGGGAGGCCTCCCGAGTGGCTGCCGGCGGCACAAGCGCGCCGTTCGTCGCGTCGTGGCGGCTTGCACCCGGGCACTACGAACCGCGCGAAGTGACCATCGACCAGCTGACCGCGGTGCGGGTCTCCGTCGGATACATCGTGTCGATTGCGCGCGTAGAGACGGTCCGGGGCCCGCGTGCCGCGTATCGGGATTCGCGGGAGAGCGCGGTCTTGGCAAATGGCGAAGACGCCTCCGATCAGATGCTGGTCGAGGAGAACCTTGACTCACTCGACGGGACTCCGATCACACGGCGCGAGCACGAGGTGTTGCTTCTGATTCTGCAGGACAAGACGAACCGCGAGATCTCACGACATCTCAATATCGCAGAGGTTACCGTCAAGAAGCACCTGACAAGCGTCTATCGCAAGCTGCGGATCACGAATCGAAGAGAGCTCGCGCGGAGTTTCTCGGTCCCCCGCGATGATGGGACGAAGAGGTCGTAGATGGCAAGCCGAATCCTGCTCGTTGAAGACGAACCGGTGATCGCATCGAGCATCGCTCGAAGACTCAGGCACCTTGGGTACGAGGTGGTCGGCAGCGCGTCATCCGGCGACGCCGCGTTGCGGCTGATCGATCAGAGCATCCCGGATCTGGTTCTGATGGACGTCAAGATCGAAGGTCGAATGGATGGGGTCGACACCGCCGGAGCGGTGCGCGACCGGTTCGGCATTCCCGTTGTGTTTCTGACCGCGTACGCCGATGAGTCGACCCTTGATCGGGCCAAGCGCCAGGACCCGTTCGGATACCTGGTGAAGCCGTTCTCCGACCGCGAGCTCGCCGGGGCGATCGAGATTGCGCTCAACCGGGCGGAGCTCGAGCGCACCGTTCAGCAATCCGAGGAACGCTACCGGATGCTTTCGACGGTCCTGTCCGACTACGCATTCGTCATCGACGTCGCCGCCGAGCCTGAGGACGATGTCCTGGAGTGGAGCACCGGGTCGCTGCAATCTGTGTTCGGCGTAGATGTCGACCCGTTCTCCGGGGTTGACTCGATCGCTCACCTGATTCACCCCGACGATGCGCCGCGATTCGCTGACGTCTGGGCCCGCGTACGCGTCGGCGCGCGCAGCAGCGCCGAGTTTCGTGTGCTCTGCGGCGACGGTTCGCAGCGGTGGGTCAAGCTCGACGCACTCGCGCAGAAGCAGCGCGACCGTGGGACACGAGTCTACGGATCGTTCCAGGACGTGACCGCGCTTCGAACGCTCGAGCAGCGCCTGGAGGACCGGGAGTTCGAGTTCAGCCAGATCGTGCATCGCGTCCAGCAGGGGATCTGGGTTGCCGACCGCGACAATCTCTGCGTGTACGCCAACCAGGCGATGTGCGAGTTGACCGGATACCCGCGGGAGGAGCTCGTCGGCAAGCGGTCGCTCGAATCGATCATCCGCGGGCCGACGCCCGACCGGCTGCCGCAAGAGGTGTTCGAGACCGAGGTCGTCGCCCGGTCGGGTGCCGCGGTTCCGGTTCTTGTAACCCCCCATTCGGTGGCGGGGGAGACCGGTGACTATCGTGGGTGCTTCTACCTGGTCGTCGACATCAGCCGACAGCGGCACGCCGCCGAGCTCATCGAGCGTGGGCGCCGGAAGCTCGAACAGGTCTTCCACGAGAGCCCGGCGCCCAGCCTTCTGGTCGATTCTGCGAGCAACGCGGTGGTCGACGTCAACACCGCCTTCACCGAAGCGACTGGCTTCGCGGCGGACGAGATCATCGGCACCGGCGGCTTCGGGCTTGCCGAGTACGAGAATCTTGAGGACCTCAACCGCATGGTCATGATCCTCAAGGAGCGTTCCGGTGGCGGAACGATCCGGTTGAAGACGCGCGACGGTGTGCATCGGCTGTTCACCGTCGGCGTTCGCGCGATCGTCGTAGACGACGACGAGCTGCTGATGCTTATTCTGTCGGATCCGGAGTCGGGTCAGGGTCAGGATCAGGATACCCGATAGAGGGTTCGGGGTGGGTATCACCCGTCGCGATCGCGGGCCGCGTACTCGTCGCGGTAGCGCAACGCGAACTGCCTCCACACGACAAGAAACAGGGACGCCAGAAGCGGTCCGACCAGGAACCCGATCACGCCGAGCCACGCGATCCCGCCGATCGTGGATAGCAACGCTATCGCCGGGTGCAGCCCCGTCCGGTCGCCGAGCAACTTCGGTCGGACGACGTTCTGCGTCGCCGCGACGCCGGCGACGCCGGCGGCGATCATCAGCAGCCCGGCCCAGACCCGACCGCCTACGATCAGCGCGATTCCTGCCGGTACAATGACCAGATTGGTCCCGATCAACGGGATCATCGACACGACGACAATGATCATCCCCCACAGGAACGGAGACGGCAGTCCAAAGACCAGGAAGAGCACGACTCCGAGCGTACCCTCCATCAGACCGATTATGATGGTCGATACCAGCGTCGCCACCGTAGTCTGGCGGGTCTCCTTCGCGATCTCCATGAGTTCGTGATTGGGGAGCGGAACCATCCGGTAGATGGCCGCCATCAGTCTGCGGCCGCTCGCGAAGAAGAAGAACATCAACAGCAGGATCACAAGCGAGTTCACCAGCGCGCCACCGAACGTGACAAGCCCGCGCTGCGTCAACGTGAGGATCATCCCCGATCCGTTCGAGATCACCTCCTGGATCATGTCAAACAGGTCCACATCGCGCAGATCGGGGATGTACGGCCCGATGACCGGGAGCCCCTCGGCCCACTCGAGCGGGCTGACATCGGAAAATCGCTCTTCCAGGTCGGGCAGCATTTCCATCAGCGACTGGTACCCGCCGACCGCTTCGGAGTAGACCAGAATGCCGATCACTACCAACGGAATGGCGACCGCGATGAACGCGATCATCACGACCGTGATACTTGCGATGTTCGGTCGGTCGCCGAATCTGTGACGGAGCCGCTCGTAGAACGGGAAGAGAACCGACGTGAAGATCGCAGCAAGGAACGCGTTGAGGACGAACGGTTCCATCACCAGGTAGAACCCGTAGGTGAGCGCGATCAGCATCGCGAGAAATGAAATCTCAAGAATACGGATTCTCGGCTGTTCGTTCATCGTTCCTCCTCGTCCGACGGCTCTTGAGGTATACTGTCATCAGTGATAGTCGTCAACATTCCACTCCCGCCAAAGGCGGAGCTTCGTGCCCGCTACGATGAACAACACGACTCGTACGAACGCCTGATCTTTGAGATCCAGCGCCGGACGCAGGCAGCGTTGCGCAACTGCGGGCTGCGCGCGACGACGAAGTACCGCGTCAAGAGCTTCGACAGCCTCTACTCCAAGTTGATTCGCCTGTGTCGATCGGTACCACCCGACGCGACGAACGTCGAGGTGACCGATATCGTCGCGCTGCGGATAGTCTGTCCGTTCCTGGAGGATGTAGCGCTTGCCGAGCGGTGCCTTCGCGCGCAGTACCAGGTGAGCGAGGTCGACCGCAAGGGGAGCGAGTTTTCGGTTCGGGAGTTCGGCTACGAGTCCGTGCACTGTCTGATCCGTGTCCCCGACGACGTTGTCCAGAGTCTCCATCTCCGGTCTCCGTTCGAGTGCGAGATTCAGATCCGCACGATCCTGCAGGACGCGTGGGCCGAGGTGGAGCACGAGCTGGTCTACAAAGCCGATGCGACGCCGTTCGACGACACCGTGCAGCGCAAGCTCGCCGCGCTGAACGCGAATCTGAGCCTCTCAGATATTACGTTCCAGGAGATCCGCGAGTACCAGCGACGGTTGCACAGCGAACTGCAGAAGCGACGTAAGGGGTTCTGGGAGCTTGTCAGCACGTCGACCGGAGGGACAGCTCCCGGCAATGCGCTTGATTTCGTTGACCGTGAGAGCGTCACGTTCGGCGTGTCTCGTGATGCGAACGGCCAGGAGGCCGTTGCGGCCGCCGGTGCGCGTTCGGCGTGGAACGAAGGAGTGAGCGGTCTTGACTCGCTGTTGCTCGAAGCGTTGCAGGCGCACAACGAAGGTCGCTTTGATCGTGCCGATGAGGTCTACACCCGGATCCTGCTGGCCAACCCGCGTCGCTACATCCGGGCGATCGTACTGCTGCACCGAGGAGTCGCCAGGCTTGCCGCCGAACGGCATCAGGAGGCGCTCGATGACATCGACGCCGCGCTTGGAATCGATCCGGAGAATCTCCGCGGACGATTCTACCGGGGCGTCCTGCTCCAGATGACCGGTCGGCTCGATGACGCCGAGCGCGAGCTCACCCGGTGTCTGTCCAACGATCCGTATCAGGTGGAGTGCCTCCTCCAGCGCGCCAAGCTTTACGCCGCGACGGGGCGGTCAGCAAAGGGTATCAGCGACTGCGACCGTGCGCTCGAGATCGCCCCCGACATGGACGCGGTCGTTGCGTTGCGCGACGAGCTGCTGCGGGCACAGACGGACTGACGTCATCGGCGCCGGTGGTGTATAGTACCGGGATGAGCGCCTGCGAATTCGACCTCACGCGGTTCCTCGACAGCTACGCGGACAGCCCTGAGATACTTCACGAAATCCTTACGCTCTACGCGACCGAAGCGCCCGAGCGGATCGAGGCGTTAGAGGAGGCGCTTGGCTCCCGCGACTGCGCAAAGCTCAGCCGGGCGGCGCACTCGCTTGCGAACACCGGCGGTACGCTTCATGCCTCAGCGGTGGTGGACCTTGCGCGGGCGACCGAGGCGGCAGCCCGCGCGGCCGATACCGACGCGTGCGCGCGGATCGTCCCGCAACTTATCGTGGCGGTCCGTGCGGTAATCGACGCTGTCGAATCGTATCGGTCGGCGGAAGGGTAGAAGTGGCCCAGAAGAGTCGTTACTCGGAGTCGGGACGCCGCTCTGGTATCGGGTTGACCTGTCCACCGCCTTCAACGAAGCCCGGTCGGAGAAAGAGCGCGCAGAAGCAGTGTCCGAACTCGTCCAGGTCTGGCCGGGCGTATTCGCACGGGCAGACGATGTCGCTGTCGGCCGTACGATCTCCGTCGCCGTCGCGACAGGGACACAGATAGTACCCGTAACGGTTGTAGTTGACCGACAGACCGGTAGCGAGCTGGCCCACGAAGTCGGCGTCCGGATTGACGGCCCAGCCCTGCTTCGTGGCAACGGCATGGACGAACGCGATCGCGTCCTGCGGCGATTTGTGCCGTGAATCCATCGCCGCTACTGGAGGCCGACCGCCGCGGCCCACTTCTCTTCCACGTAGCCGCTGATCGCGGTTTCATCGTCGACGACCAGGATCGGAAAGACAGGGATGTTCTCGAAGCGCGCCTTGAGCTCCTGCTTCACCTCACGCTTCAGGTCGAAGTCGAGCTGATCAAGGTAGACATACTGAAACGCAACCGCTTGCTCCTTCAGATAGTCCTGCGCCTTGCGGCAGAAGGCGCACGTCGACAGCGAGAAGACGCGAACCTTGTGCTTGTTTATCGATCCGGGCACGTCGTTGAATTCAACCTTGTCGACCGCGCTGCTCATATCGCTATGATACGCGATCACTCGATCGATATCAACCGACTATTCGGCTGATCCGGTCCTCTACCGCCGCGAGCTTCGACTCCAGGCTCGCGATCGTACGCTTGATCCGCGTCCGCTCCTTTTCGAGCTTCTGAACGGGGTCGGGCTGCTCGGGTTCCGCGCCTGATCGGACCGCCATCTTGACCGTGTCCGGGCTCTTCCCCGACTCGAACAGCTGCGCTGCCTCGCTGCGGCGCTCCTCGTTGCGGATCCCGGCGACCGTCGCCATGTTCGCGTAGCCGATCGCCGGGTTCAGATCGTAGCCGTGAATGCGGATCAGCGTCGACGCGGTCTTGCGGTCCATCGCGAGCACCCGCTCGATGTAGTCGTCGAACCGGGCGCCGCGCTCGGTGCACAGGCGCTCGGCGTCGGCGAGCGCGGCGCCGAACGCCTTCATCACCGCGCCGTTCTTCGCAAGGAACTCGTTTCTCAGCCGCCACGTCATCGCCATGAAGTCGGGATCGGTATCAAAGTCGTTGCGGTAGATCGACAGGCTCTCCGCGCGTTCGAGGAGCCGGTGCAGGATGCCGCGGAACTCGAGCGTGTGCGACCGCGGTCCAACCGGTACCGCTGACGTGGTGAAGTGAACGTGATGCGCGAACTCGTGAATCGCGGTGTACATCAATGCGTTGTCGTTGCTGAAGTTACGGTTGTGGATGATGATCTCGCGGGTGTCGGGATGGTAGAGCCCGTTGACCTTCTTGCTGCTCTTGCCGCTGAAGATCACGAAGAACTCTTCGACCTCCTCCTCGAGCGCGAGCAGCTGTTCCTTGACCTGATCCTGATTCATACCGTGGTATACCACGTCGGCGCTGCGCTGTCTCGCGGCTTCTTGACATCACTGTTCGTTCGGGTACTCTTAACCGGTCAGGGGAGAATGGCACAGAAACCCGAGCTATCAGACGTTGCACGCCTCGTCCGGCAGATCACGGCTGGTACGTACGATGAAATGCGTACCGAAGAGAGCGACCCGGCCGATCTCAAGGAGCTTGCGAAGGCGCTCAACGACCTTGCCGCGCAGCGCGACGAGCTGATCCGCAGCTACAACGAAGATCTCAAGCAGAGCGAATCGCGGCTGCGCGGCATCATCGAATCCACCCCGGTCGGGATCTGCATCACCGATGAGAACGGGTACTACGAGTACGTCAATCCGACCTACAACCGGCTCTACGGCTTTGAGCCGGAGGAGCTGATCGGCCTGCACTTTTCGATCGTTGTCCCTCCCGAGCATCGCGATGAGCTTATGCGGTTGCACGCTGAGTTCATGGGCCATCGCTACGAACTGCGCGGCGAGTGGCCGGTCGTCAAGAAGAACGGTGACACGATGACGATCATCGCCGATGCCGCGTACATCATCGACGTCGACGGCCGGCCCAAGAAAGTCACCTTCGTGCTCGACATATCCGAGCGCAAACGCGCGGAGGAACTGCTTCGCAGCACCGTCGACCGGCTCAACGACGAGATCCGGCACCGTGAAGAGCTCGAAAAGGTGAAATCTCAGGTCGAGCGGATGATACGCCACGACCTGCGAAACCCGTTGAACGGAATCATGGCCGCCGCCCAGATCCTGATGACCGACGAGATCACGCCCGAGCAGCAGGAGCTGTGCATGATCATCCGCGAATCGGGGCGCAAACTCGACACGATGCTGTCGAGCAGTATGGATCTGATCAAGATGGAGGAGGGGACCTATCGCCTGCGTCCGGATCAGAGCGATCTTGCGCGTGTGGTCGAAGAGGTCCGTCGTGAGGTCGAGCCGCTCGCGGCGAACCTGGGGGTCCGCGTCGTCTGCCTGGTCGACGGCCGTCCGCTGACTCGCGACGTGTCGCTTCCGATCGAGGGCGAACGGCTCTACCTTGCCGATGCGTTTGCGAACCTGCTGCGTAACGCCGTGGAAGCCTCCCAGAGGAACGATCAGGTAACGGTATCGATCACGACCGGTCGGGAGTATCGCGTCGAATTCCACAACACGCAACCGATTCCGCCGAGCATACGTTCGGTCTTCTTCGACCGGTACGCGACCAGCGGTAAGAAGAACGGCACGGGGCTCGGGACCTACGTCGCCGCGCTGATCACGCGCGTGCACAACGGTGAGATATCCTTCACCACTTCAGACGACGACGGGACCCGCGTGACCGTCGTGCTGCCCACGCAACAGCCGCGATAGGCGCCGGCGGCTTCAGCTTACAGACCGTCGAGCCAGACCACGAGTGCGGCGGCCGTCTCGCTTGGATGCGTGTCAGTCGGCAGATGCGCGGCACCTTCTATGAGGCTTACAGTCGCATCGCGGACTCGTGCGACGATCCGGTCCGCGGCGGCCGGCGGAACGTTCGCATCCTCGGTCCCCCAGACCGCAAGGAGCGGGGTGTTGATATCCTCCAGGGCGAGGTCGACCGGACCCGCGGTTGCACGGTAGTTGAGAAACGCGTCACGCATCCCGGGTCTGACGATCGGGGCCGCGTACCGGTCGACTTCGTCCTGGGTCGGTTGGCGACCGTACGCGCGCGTGAGGAGCTCTGCTACCCCGCCCGGCGTATAGAGCGACTCGCGCAGCCACGCGCGCAGCGCCCACCGAACCGGAGGAAACCACATGAACCGGCCGGGGTGCTCGCGGTCGGCGATGTTTGACCCGATGACGACGAGCGCCTCGGTTCGGCTCTGCCGATCGAGCGTCATCGCGGTAGCCACCGCTCCGCCGGCCTCGTGTCCAACCAGAATCCATCGGCGTGCCGGTCCGAACTGGTTCTCCTCGGTGTCGAGTCGGTCTGCGACCGACCACATCAGACTCGCCCGCGCGTCGAGGCTGTGCTCGAAGTCGAGCGCGAGCGCGCTGAAGCCGAAGCCGGGCAGATCGGCGGCGACGACCGCGTACCCGCGATCGGCCAACAGCGGAGCGACCCTGTCGAACGATACCGTGCTCGCGCCGGTGCCGTGCACCATCATGATCTTTCCAACCGGGTCACCGGACGGCTCCCAGACCCGGAAGTGGATCCGGATCGACGCGAGCGTGAAGAAGCGGCTTTCGGCGAACGGCCGGTCGGGCGAATGCCGAGCGGCAAGGCGCACGAGCGTCGGGTCGGGCGTCGACGCGCATCCGGCCACGAGCGCGATGGCGACGGCGATGAGAACGGTACGGTTACGCACACCGCTACGGTAGCGCGCCGCGCGGCCAAGTTCAATGCCCACGCGAAAGTGCCGATAGAGTGAATGAGATGCGCGTACACCGACCGTGGCACCTGATCCTCGTTATGATCGCGCTCGCTTCGGCAACCGGCGTGCTCGCCGCCGATCCGGCTGACATCGACGGCTTGCTGACGATGACCGGCGCGACGCTCGAGTGGGATGAGTTCACCCGGACCGGGATCCTCTGGGGCGCATCCACGAGCATCGGGTTCACCCCCGACGACCCTGTGGCCGTCGACGGATTTGTCGACCTCTTTCGCGTCGACCCCATCGTCTACGCGCGAGGCAGGCTTCTGGTTCCCGATGCGACGCGTGCAGCGTTCGCCGAGCGCCTTGGCGTAACCGGCGACGCGCTGCGAGTCCGTCCGATCAAGGCGATCGTGATCGATCCCGGACACGGCGGCCGGGATCCCGGCGCGAATCGTACGGTCACCGTCGACGGCAAGTCGGTCGTGGTGACCGAAAAGGACCTCGTGCTCGATATTGGTATCCGGTTGCGCGATGCGTTGCGCGGTCTGGTCGCGGGCCCCGAGATCCATCTGTCGCGCGAAACCGATGTCTATATGACGCTCGGCGAGCGGACCGAGTTTGCGAACTCGCTTCGCGAGCACCCTCTGGACAACATCCTGTTCGTGTCGATCCACGTCAACGCGAGCCCGCAGCCGTGGACCGACGCACGCGGGGTGGAGATCTACTATCTGCCTCCGAGTCAGCGCCGGCAGGTGCTCGAACCCGAGGTGGCTGCCGGTCTCGAGCCAGGCGTGATGGCGATCCTCAACGATCTGAAGGAAGAGGAGTACACCGTCGAGAGCGTCCTGATGGGGCAGGCCGTCCTGAACGCGATTTCCGAGCGGCTCCCGCAGACACCGGTCGAGCGCGGTGTCAACGTCGCGAACTTCTTTGTCGTTCGCGAAGCGCGGATGCCGTCGATCCTGGTCGAAACAGGCTTCATCAACAACCGCGAGGACCTGGCCAAGCTGATGACGCCGACGTACCGGCAGCAACTCGCCGACGCGATCGCCCTTGGCATCGCGCGCTACGTCCGCGACTTCGAGTCGGTGCGTTGACAAAGCGGATGGCTCCTATACAATCTTAACCTACTACAGGTCACAGGAGTCACTATGGCGAAGATGAAACTCAAACCCGGCGTCATCACCGGTGAAGCGCTTCAGGAAGTATTCGAGTACTGCAAGTCGGTTCCGTGCGCGCTCCCGGCGGTCAATGTCGTCGGCAGCAACACGATAAACGCCGCACTGCAGAGCGCGCGTGAGGCCAACGCACCGATCATCATCCAGTTCTCCAACGGCGGTGGGCTGTTCAACGCCGGTAAGTTTCTCGACAACACCGACGAGCGCGCAGCCGTCGCGGGGTCGGTCGCCGGCGCGCACCACATCCGGATGCTCGCGAAGTACTACGGCGTCCCGGTGATTCTTCATACCGACCACTGTGCCCGGTCGATCATCAAGTGGGTCGACGGGTTGCTCGAGTTCGGCGAGACGTTCTACAAGGAGCACGGTGAGCCGTTGTTCAGCTCTCACATGCTCGACCTCTCCGAGGAGCCGCTCGACGAGAACCTTGCGACGTCGAAGGCGTACCTCAAGCGCATGGCCGCGATGAAGATGACGCTCGAAATCGAGCTCGGTGTGACAGGAGGCGAAGAGGATGGCGTCGATAACTCGGACATCGACAGCTCGCGGCTCTACACCCAGCCCGACGAGGTGCTTGCCGCATACGACGCGCTCAACGGCGTCGGAGAGTTCACGATCGCCGCGGCGTTCGGGAACACGCACGGAGTCTACAAGCCGGGGAACGTGAAACTTCGCCCGGAAATTCTCAAGAAGTCGCAGGACCGGATCAAGGCCGATCGCGGTACAGGCGACAAGCCGCTGAACCTGGTCTTCCACGGCGGATCGGGAAGTACCCCCGAAGAGATTCGCGAAGCCGTGTCGTACGGGTGCGTGAAGATGAACATCGACACCGACACGCAGTGGGCGTTCACGAAGCCGATCAAAGAGTACATGGACAAGAACGACGGCTACCTGCACTCTCAGCTCGGTAACCCGGACGGACCCGACAAGCCGAACAAGAAGCAGATCGACCCGCGCGGCTGGCTCCATCTTGGCGAAAAGGGTATGGCGGCCCGGCTGGTGGAGGCGTTCGGCGACCTCGGTAGCCGCGACGCGTTCACCTTCGAGTAGTTTCTCCTGCCCGACCCGCGCCCGCGGGTCGGGTCATTTGGCCGGATCGGCCGTGAGCTTCACGACGAACAGCGTGCTCACCTCGACGCGTGCGTTCGCGAGTCGCTCTTCGACCCGCTGGAGCGCCGACTCGGCATCGTCTGCGACAAAGACCCCGTAGAACGCACCTCCGCCGCCGGCGCCGCTGAGTTTCGCGCCAAGCGCCCCCTCGTTCAGGATCGCCGTGATGCACGCGTCGAGCGAACGCGTCGACAGACCCAGGTCGACGAGCACCGCGTGCGCGTCACCGGCGACGGCCCCAAGCGCGACCGCATCGACTCCGCGGGCGACGCGTTCGGCCAGATCGCCAAGGGTTGCCATGCCGCGGGAGAACCCGCGCGGGTCACGATCGTGCCGTTCGCGGACCGCGCCGATCAACTGCGCGGTGCTCCGCTCGCGCGGCGTCGCGCCGACGAGCAGCGTACACTCCGGAAGCCGCACGCGGCTTCGGGTTGGTAGCCCGGGCGACATCGGGTAGAGCGCGCTCGCGCCATTGTAGATCGACAGTCCCGTGTCGATGCCCGACGGTGTGCCGTGGAACACGTGCTCCAGCCGATGCGCCGCCTCCCAGAACCGAAGCCGGTCGCTCGACAGCGACGGTATCGTCGCGTCCAGGAGCGCCGTGCAGAAGGCCGCGGACGACCCGAATCCGACGCTCATCGGCAGGTCGCCGGTGATCGTGACCCTTCCATGGCCAGGGGGCTCGTCCACGCCGAACTCCGTCGCGATCGGCGCAAGCGCATCGAGCGCGGCTGTGACCTGCGCGGCTGCTGGAGCAGGAAGCGGCGGCAGCACCCAGCCCGACCCACACGCCCCAGCGTCGATCGATACCGTCAGCCCGTGGCTCAGCTGGATTCCGACCGCGGGGTATCCGTATACCGCCGAGTGTTCGCCAAACAGCAGCAGCTTGCCCGCGCCGTGACCTATCGGCATACGAGCCCCTCCCGCGCGATTGAGAGTCGTTCGCCGATCGTGTGGTCGTCGCCGATCGCGCGGTCGTCGTTGAGCACGGCCAGGCCGAGTTCATTGCCGGCGCCGACCGCCTTCACGCGCACGGCC
>RECL01000324.1 GCA_007694025.1 Spirochaetaceae bacterium | reverse complement strand
GAAGATGCTCGAACACGTGAGCGAGAAGGGCGAGGGCCTCTGGCCGCGCGAGGCGGTCTGGCACTGCATGCCGCTGTTCGAGACCGGACACGCCGAGCGCGCAAACTCGATCCTCCGGAACATCGAGCTTCTGAAGTGCCACTTCATGCCGGTGCAGTTCACCGAGATCCTTCACCGCTACGGCGAACTCGTGGAGCCTGCCACCCGTGACCGCATGGTCGGCTACATCCGGGGGGCGCTCGACGTCCAGGCTGGCGAGAAGATCCATATCTCGATGTACAACGACAATTTTGCGAACATGGCGATCTACAACCTGATTGCTGCGGGTGAACTGCTCGGGTTGCCACGGTTTGTCGCGATCGGGAAGGGGAAGCTCGAGGCCGTGTGCGACCTCTTCACCCGGTGCGGCGTGCTGATGGAGTACAACAGCCCCACCTACACGGCGATCGATACGCTCTGTTTCTCAGAGATCGTGAACCACGTGCAGGATGCCGATGCCCGCCGGATGGCGGCTCTGTGCGAAGAGCGGATGTTCCTGGAGATCGCGGCTCAGTACCACGCGCCGAGCGGGCACATGGCCGGGCCGTATTCGCGCGCGTACTGCATCGACTCGGTCGGACATACGCACCTGATCAACGGTCTCCTGTGGAAGGTGTTCGGCGACGAGATCTTCATCAACCCCGAACGCGACTTCTTCCCTCCGGCTCCCAACCAGGTGATCCATATCGGACTCGAACAGCTGATGCTGCCCAACATCGCGTTCCTGACCACCGTCGACTACCACTGCCCCGACTACCTCTCCGATCTGGCCGTGGGAAAGTCATTCCCGTTCTCCACCGAGTTCATCACCGAGTGCACGCCGGCCAACGCGAACGAGGAGAGCCTCACCGACGAGTGCCTCCATGAGTACGCCCCGTACCGGTGCACGAACACCAGCTACCTCACCCGGGAGTACTCGCTCGGCTGCTCGCAGAGTCAGTTCCACGAGGGCGCGATCACCGACTCGTTCTACATCACGTACCGCAACCGCGATGAACCCGAGCGGCTCGCAGACACCGGCGTCATCTACTCGCGCTACATCTTCAACGACAAGGTCCCCGGCGAGCGGAACACCTACCAGGTCTACGGCGAGGCCGGGCCCGAGGGATTCCGGGACGAGGGCAGGAAGTCGGCGATACAGGACCGGAACACCGCGCTGGTGGTCTACCGACCGAAGCAGTACGAGCGCAGCCGGGTGACGAGCATGAAGCTCTCCGTGATGATTCCCGCTCACTTCTACGACGACTTCGTCATCCACGCCGGTCGCAGCCCCGTGACGTCGCTCCCGTACCGCTCCACCGAACTCCAGACCGTGACCGTTCAGGTCCATCGGTCGCTCTTTGCATTCAGCCCGCTCGCGTACACCGACCATGGCCGCACCGATGCGCTGCGGATCGAGCGGGTTGGCCATCACGTGATGGTCTCCTTCTATAATTACCAGGGGCCCGAGCGGAGCTTCGGCGTCCTGGAGACCTTCCTCACGACGGCGGGGTTCGTCTGCACCTGCGCGACGACCGACGATTACCCGGATGCCGGCGCGCTGACCGACCACGTGGAAGGCGCGTCGCTTTCAGACACGATGGAGCGCAGCCCGTATGGCTGGTCCCGGCGGATTCGCTACCGCAACATCGACACCGACTTCCAGTTCATCTACAGCCCGGTGAGCGAGGGGATCCAGGTGAGCACCGTGAACAGGCGACCGCTCGGGCGTCACATCCTGAAGGTCGACGGGATCGACCCCGATCGTGTCCCGTTTCTGAATCGGTACGAGTAGAGGTCGCACTCGCGCATCACGAAGCGCAGCCTCACCGGCGTTCCCGACAGGCGGGAGAGATCCGCATCGCCCGCCCAGCGCACCGCGATCTCCACGCCGTCACCGGTGACCGTTCGGCAGTCGCTGAGCGCGAAGCCGTCGACCGGCGAGCCGTCCGCGCGCTGTACTTCGACGGCCAGGCTTCCCGCGGCCGAGGTACTCGCGTTCACGACCAGCTCGTTGCCGTCGAACACGACCGGCACGGTCGTGAGCTCTCCCGGTGCGACCCCCGCGTGGACCGAGACGAAACCGTCGGTCCGAAGCGTGTAGCGGTGGCCGCTCTTGTGGTAGATCGACAGCTCGGTCGGGCCGGTGGGTACGACGTTGTGCGCGACGTAGTTGGATCGATTGCCCCACCGCGCCGGATCCATGCCGGGACGGATGAACGCGTCGGTGAATGGTCGCTCGTAGGTTGACTCGCCCGCCCGCATCGACATGAAGAGGATGTCGGTCGAGTCGCCCCGATCGGGTACGAGCCTGGTTGGAAGCGCCAGATAGATATGCGGGGCACGGAAGTAGGGACGGGTCGCGCTCGTGTAGAGGTGCTCGCCCGGCAGGTTCGCGTTGGTCGGAATCGGCTCGGTCCACGACTCGAAGTCCATGGAGGTCGAGCGGCTGATCGTTCGTAGCTCTCCGTGCGGCGTCTCCCACGTCCGCAGGAAGCAGACGTAGCACCCTTCGGCTTCGGACCAGAAGGCGACGTTCTGCGAGTCGAACCCGTATCCACCGGCAGCGTGCGACCGGATGACCGGCTGATCGCACAGCCTGCGCCACGTGAACCCGTCGGGCGAACCGAACGCGTACAGCCCGCCAACGGTGTCCGGCGCCACGAGCCCCGGGGCGTGTCGCCGGATTTCCGCGATTGATCGATCGTGGAGCCCTGCGAGCGCCTTGAACCGCTCATCGGTGGGAACGCCCGGCCGGTCGTCAAGGAACGGCGCGAAGTTATGGCTGAACGGCGACTCCCGGAGGATCGCCGTGTTCCGCGGGAAATCCCACTCGTGCCCGTCGAGACTCTCCGCGTAGTGCGTGGACTCTCCCGGGTTGCCGTCGTAGCGGTCGCCCGAGTAACCGGGATCGATGCTCCGGTACCACGCCCGATAGCGTCCACCGTCGACGATGACCGTCGTGTACGCAATCAGAAGTGGGCTATTCGCAAGCGGTGCCGGGCACGGCTCGTGAAGTCGCAGCGATACCGCGTCCATCCGGTCGACCAGTCGCGTGTCGACGAACAGCTCGAGCCGATCACCGATCGTTACCGGCACGCTCACCCGGCCCTCGGCGCGTGTACGCGCCGGACCAGGATCGCCTTGCACGGTTCACGCTCTCCGGCATCGTAGCAGAAGTCTGAGTACGCGAGCAGGAACGACTCGTCGTCGAGCGCGAGGATGCTCGTGTACCCGCAGGTGTGCTTCTGGATCGCGGCGTGGTCGCCTGCGAGCACCGCTGTGTGCGACGTCCACCGCTCGCCGGTCCCGTCGGCGTCGACGGCCAGGTTAACCCCCGGACGCCCGTAGCTCAGGACCAGCGCTCCGTTTCCCAGGAGCAGCAGGCACGGCCACACGCCGAACTCGAACAGGTCCCGCGGCCGGCTCCACGTCCGACCGGCGTCGTCGGACCAGACGATGCACATCGGCTTCTGGACGTGGTCGGTTCTCCTGACGACGCATACGAGCCCTCCGTCGGCGGTCGTGCAGAGCCCGGGCTCTCCCATGAGGTCGTCATCGGCAGGGTCGATCGCGATCGTCGCACGGCGCGCGAACGACCGGCCGTTATCGGCCGACACCATCAGCGACGAGTAGCCCTTGGAGGGGACCGATCCGTCATCGCGTGCGTACTGCGCCCGGTAGTCCGCGTAGAGAAGCTCTTCTCTGAACGGCACGACGGCACGCTCAAAAAACGTCCGCGGTAGCACGGCGCTCTGACCGTGTCGCACTGCGACCAGTCCGTTCGTGTCATACGCGACCGTGCCCGCTTCCCACTCGGCGCGATCCGGCTGCCAGCGCCACGCGGGGAGCAGCTCGAAGTAATGGCGCGCGGCTGCCGGAAGCTCAGACCAGTGGTACGAGTACGTCTTCAGGTAGGTGAATCCGGTGCTTGCCGGTTCGGGCATCGCCAGACTCTCTGCTGCCACGTCCAGGTAGCGGGTGGCAGGAACCACGAGGTACTCGCCGTTGAACACGCGCGAGACAGCGCAGTGGGGACGCGTGGGTTCGATGCTGCTGCCCACGGGTGTCCAGCTACCGCCGTCGTCGACCGAGCGGTAGCACGGCGCCGGCGCGCCGTGCGTCTCAGGCGCGTCGGCCGCATCCGAGTACGCGAGCAGGATGCTGCCGTCCGGAAGACGGCTCAACGCCGGAAACTGGTGGTACCCCCAGCGAGTCTCCCCCGGAGCCGAGAGCGCCACCACGATCGGTGCATCCATGGTCAGTTCGACGCGGGCCATGTCGCCCCCCTTTGCGGCCATCGTGCCGCGCGGGAAGAGTGCGAGTCAACCTCTTGTGCCGCTTGCAAAAGTCCTCGCCATGCGCGACGCTGTCCTGGTACGTCGGCGTGAGGAGGATCGCATGAGTGCACTCGCTATCGATGGGGGGACGCCTGTTCGCTCGGCGCCGTTTCCGCTCCGGCGACTCATGGGTCCGGACGAGCAGGCCGCTGTGAACGCCATGTTCGATCGGGCCCGGACCGAGGGGCACGGAGTCTTCGGGTACAACGGACCCGAGGAGCAGGCGTACTGCAGCGACTTCGCTTCGTCGCTCGGCGGCGGGTACGCCGACGCGGTCAACAGCGGGTCGAACGCAGTCTGGGTCGCGCTGCGGTCGCTCGAACTCGAGCCGCTCGGAGAGGTGATCGTCCCGGCGGTCAGCGACCCCGGTGGCGTGATGCCGGTGGCGATCGCGAACCAGCTTCCGGTGCC
>RECL01000110.1 GCA_007694025.1 Spirochaetaceae bacterium | reverse complement strand
GATGACCACTCGGCCGGCGACGCCGACCGGTCGGGCGAGTTCGACCGCGTGAAAGAGCGCCTGATGACCGAGCGCGAACGCATGTCTGCTCGCCACGCGGCGTCGGACCCCGACTCTCTTGGCAACGCGATTGAGAGCAAGGTCTTCTCCGTTGTCGAGCACGTGATGGACCGCGCGCTCGCGAAGTGGGAGCAGATGCCGTCCGACAAGAAGGCAGAGATCGTCGGATCGATTCGGTCCGAGCTCGACAGCGCGGATTCAGATGGCGACATAGAGATATCGCTCGGCGGGTCGAAGATCGTCACCGCCGGGGCGGGGCGAAAGCGCAACAAGGAAGCAAAACTTCTCAAGGAAGCGCGAGAGGGGCTCGGGTGGGGGATCGTCTGCTCGGCCGGGTTCGGATTCGGGTACTTCGTGGCCGGGATCGGCTGGATGGTGTGGCCGTTCATCCTGATCGGTGTGTTGCCGCTTGTGTCGGGCATTACCAAATTCGTGCGCTACAGACGTGAGCACCGACGCGCGCGCGCCGAGCGGCCGCGCGAACTCGAGCGCCTGATCCTGTCCGCGGCGCGCGATCTGGGCGGGAGCGTCTCGGTCGTGCAGATCGCCGCGCGAACCGACCGCGGGTTGGACGAAGTCCAGCAGACCCTCGATACGATGGCGGGCAGAGGGTACGTCACCGTTCGCGCGCTCGACTCCGGAGCCGTCGTCTACGACTTTCCAGACCTTGGCCGGTAGCGCCGGCGACTGCGGTTACTGACATTCCGGTCCCGATTTCCTATACTCTGAGGAAACCCTCAGGAGATACGGACCGGTGCTGAAACACGTGAAAGGCAGGAAGATCAGGCTCGAGGGGTTCAACAACCTCACGAAGAGTCTGAGCTTCAACATCTACGACATCTGCTTCGCGCGGTCGCACGAGTCCCAGCTCGAGTACCTGGAGTACATCGACGACGCGTACAACTCGGAGCGACTACGCGAGATCATCGTGGAGGTCACGAACATCATCGACGCGAAGCTGCTCCACATGAGCACGCAGGACTACGAGCCGCGCGGCGCGAGCGTGACTGCGATGATCAGCGAAGAGCACGGAAGCCCCGTGCCGCCGACAGCGTCGGTCACGGGACACCTGGACAAGAGCCACATCACCGCGCACACGTACCCGGAGCACGACCCGGCGACCGGTATCGCGACGTTCCGCGTAGACATAGACGTGTCGACCTGCGGGATGATCTCTCCGCTGCACGCGCTGCACTACCTGATCCGCTCATTCGATTCGGACGTCGTGACGCTCGACTATCGCGTGCGCGGGTTCACGCGTGACTCGTCGGGGATGAAGCACTTCATCGACCACGACATCACGAGCATCCAGGACTACATAGCCGAGGATGTCCTGTCGGACTATCTGGCATACGACATCAACATCATCAGCGACAACATCTTTCACACGAAGATGCGCAAGAAGCGGCTCAAGCTCGAACACTACCTGTTCGGCCCCGAGTCGGAGCGGATGACCGCGAAGAAGCGGACCGAGGTGACGTCGCTATTGCAGGATGAGATTCAGGAGATTTTCGAAAGCCAGAATCTCAAGTGATCGACCCGCGGAGGACGCGATGGGCAGCGAACGAAAACTCTACGAACATCTGAATGACCACCACGGCTTCTTCTACTCGGTGTCCCGGTCGCTCTACAAGGGGCGCACGAAGTACCAGGAGATCGAGCTGATCGAAACCCCCGAGTTCGGCACCGTGCTCCTTCTGGACGGGATTACGCAGGTGACCGAAAAGGGCGACGAGCAGTACCACGAGCCGATGGTCCATTACCCGCTCATTGCGCACGACGACCCGCAGCGCGTGCTCATCATCGGTGGCGGAGACGGCGGAACGCTTCGCGAGGTTCTCAAGCATCCGGTCCGCGAGGTCGACTTCATCGAGCTTGACGAAGAGGTCGTCGCGTTTTCGCGCGAGCATCTGAAGAGCGTCCACCGCGGCGCATTCGACGATCCGCGCGTGAACCTGCAGTTCCTTGACGGGCGCGAGTGGGTCGCCGACCACGCGGACAGGTACGACGCAGTGATAATGGATATGACCGACCCGTTCGGACCGTCGCGGATGCTCTACACCCGGGAGTTCTATCAGCTGATCACCTCGTCGTTCCGCGACGAGCGTGGCGTCTTTGCGATGCACTCTGAAAGCCCGGTCGCGCGGCCCGTCGCGTTCCGCTGCATCACCGACACGCTCCGTACGGTCTTCCCGATCGTGCGCTCCGCGTACTCGTACATCCAGATGTACGCGACGTACTGGTCGTTCGCGATTTCAAGCCGTGCGACCGACATCGCGTCGTTGTCCACTGACGACGTGCAGAGCCGCCTGCACGCGCGCGGAATATCGGATCTGCGGCTCATTGACCCGGCCACCTGGGGCGCGCTCCAGGTCGCCCCACCGTACGTGAGCGCGATCCCGCACGACGTTCCGGTCATCACCGACGCAGAGCCGATCTTCCCTGACCATTTTATCGCCGCCAGAACCGTACGCTGACCCTCACGAGACGTTCGACCCTCCATTGTGTAGACTGAGGCGGTGACGCGTGCGGTGACGCGCGGACCGGGAGGCGTCGATGGCAGAGAAGTACTACGTGGGCTTCGACATGGGCGGGACAAAGATGCTCGCCGCGGTGCTGGACACCGAGTATACCGAATGCGCGTCTGAGAAGATGCGCACCCCGGTCGGCGCCGGCAACAAGGAGATGCTCAAGGCGATCGCCGGTCTTGTGCAGCAAGCACTCGACACGGCCAAGGTCGACCTGAAGCAGATCGCGGCGATCGGCATCGCGGTGCCGGGTCCGATCGATCGCGACAAGGGGCTCGTGATCGACCTGCCCAACGCGGGAATGCACGACTACCATCTGCGCGATGAGCTTGAGTCGCGGCTTGGAGCGCGCGTCGTCCTTGAGAACGACGTGAACGCAGGAACCTACGGCGAGTTCACCAGCGGGGCGGCGAAGGGCAAGCGCAACGTGATCGGGGTCTTCCCGGGGACCGGCATCGGCGGCGGAATCATCATCGACGGAGCGCTCTACCGCGGTCACAGCGGCCGAGCGGGCGAGATCGGCCACATGATCGTCGAAGCCGGCGGCAGACGCTGCGGGTGTGGGAAGTATGGCTGCCTGGAGGCCGTCTGCTCGCGGACCGCGATCGCAAAGGATCTGGTGCATCTGGCGCTCAACGGCCAGGCTCCGACCATCCTGGACAAGGCTGGCACCGACATCGCCAAGATGAAGAGCGGTGTTATCAAGAAGGCGATGGACGCGGGTGAGAAGGCGGTCATCGAGGTCGTCGAACGCGCGGCGTGGTACCTGGGCGTTGGACTCGGAAGCTGCATCGACATCTTCGATCCCGACCTGGTCGTGATCGGCGGCGGACTGGTCGAAAAACTCGGCCGTGCGTATCTGGACCCTATCGAACGGAGCATGCGCGCGCACACGATGGCGGCCCCCGACACGAAGCTCGTCGAGGCAAAGCTCGGCGACGATTCGGTCGTGATCGGCGCGGCTGTGCTGGCGGCCAAGGAGCTTGATTGAGCGCGAAGGATCAGATATCCCGAATCGCAGCGGTAATCGACATCGGTTCGTCGGCGATCCGCCTCGTCGTCGCGCAGCTCGGCGATGGCAACGAATGGTCACGGCTCGACCGCGCGGCAAAACCAGTGTCGCTCGGTCGCGACGTGTTCATGACCGGGTCACTCAGCCGGGAGAGTATGCAGCAGGCGATCGCGATCCTGACCGGTTTCAAGGAACTGCTGCGAGGGTGGCAGGTGCCCACCGAGTCGGTGCGGGTCGTTGCGACCAGCGCGATCCGCGAGGCGCGCAACCGTGATACCTTCGTTGACCGCGTCGCGATCCGAACCGGGTTGAAGATCGACGTCATCGAAGGGATCGAAGAGAACCACCTGACCTACCTGGCAGTCCAGCACGCGGTGAACCCGATGAAGGCGCAGTTCTCGCGCGCGAACTCGATGATCATAGAGGTCGGTGGCGGCACGACCGAGATCATGCTGCTGCGTCGTGGCAAGATGGCTGCCGCGCACAGCCTGCGTATCGGTACGGTAAGGATGGAGCACGAGGTTCGCCCGCTGTGGGCGAGCGGAGAGCGGATCGAGGAGTACCTGCGAGAGAACGTGCGCGTCAGCCAGGAGCTCCTGGACTCAGAGCTGCGGATGGACCGGATCCGGTATTTCGTTGCCGTCGGTGGTGATGCGCGACACGTCGCTCACGCGGTCGGGACGCAGAAGGGCGACCACTACTGGTCAGTGACGCGCGCGGACTTCGATGCGTACCTGGACAAGCTTCAGGACTCGACGGTCGATCAAATCGTTCGGACGTGCAACGTGACGTACAACGAGGCCGAAGGGCTTGTTCCGGCGCTGACCGTCTACCGGCTCTTTCTGGAGCACACCGCGGCGACGGAGCTGATCGTTCCCGACGTGAGTATCCGCGAAGGGATCCTGATCAGCTTCGCGCTCGGTAGCGACTGGGCGGTTGAGCGGCAGTTCTACGGACAGGTGATCGCGAGCGCCGCGAGTCTGGCGCGACGCTATCAGTACGATGAGGCGCACGCGCGCCAGGTGGCCGATCTGTCGCTGATGCTCTTCGATCAGCTGCAGAGCGAACACGCGCTCGATCACCACGGCCGAATGCTTCTGGAGGTTGCCGCGATCGTGCACGACATCGGCACGTACATCCGTGCGAGCGGCCACCACAAGCACGGGCAGTACATCATCCAGAACTCGGAGCTCTTCGGGCTGAGTCGCGACGATCTGCGCGTGATCTCGAACGTCGTCCGGTACCACCGCAAGGCGGTACCGGGTGCGTCCCACCCGGAGTTTGTCGCGCTGCGCAGGGAGCAGCGGACGCAGGTGATGAAGCTCGCCGCGATTCTCCGGATCGCCGACGCGCTCGACCGGGGCCACGCGCAGCGGATCCAGTCGGTGCAAGTGGAGGTGGGGGAGATCGACGTGATCCTCCACTGCGAAAGCGAAGGCGACATCTCGACCGAGCGCCGTGGATTCGATCTGAAGGCCGATATGTTCGAGCAGGTGTTCGGTCTGAATGTAATTGTCGCGTGACCGCGACCGCGTGACCGCGACCGCGTGACCGCGACCGCGTGAGAGGAACCATGAAAGAGAGTGCTTCTGAACCCCGTTTCATCAACCGCGAACTCAGCTGGATCGAGTTCAACGCGCGAGTGCTCGACGAGGCGCTGCGCGCCGATGTTCCGCTCCTGGAACGTCTGAAGTTCCTCTGTATCGTGACGAGCAACTTCGACGAGTTCTTCATGGTCCGCGTCGCCGCGCTCAAGCGGCAGGTGGAGGCGGGCGATCACGTCCAGTGCCCGTCGGGGCTTCGTCCGTCGCAGGTGCTCGCGCGAGTGTTCGACCGTGTCCGCGAGCTGGTCCGGGCCAAGTACACGGTTCTGGTCGACGACATCCTACCCGCGCTTGCTGACAACGGGATCCGGCTGCGTCGGACCGGCGGGTACACATCTGCGCAGAGTGCATACCTGAAGACCTTCTTCCACGAGGAGGTGTTTCCGATTCTGACGCCGGTTCGGGTCGGTGCCGGAGACACGCTTCCCTACGTGACAAACCTCCGCCTGCACGCGGTGTTCCTGCTTGAAAAGGTGCCTGGGACCGCGACGGTCATCGAGTCGGTCGGCGGTGGGGCGCCCCAGGCGTCGCCGAACGACTCGGTGACCGGAAAGGATCCGGACGATCTGGTCGCGATCGTCCAGATCCCGACGTCGCTCGATCGCATCGTAGACCTCCCCGACGACACGCCGGGTCTCTCCTTTGCGCTGATGGAGGACATCATCATCCACTACGCGCCGTCGCTCTTTCCCGGTTACCGGATCATCGAGCACTGCGTGCTTCGGGTGACCCGCGACGCGGACATGGGAGTCGACGAGGAGCGCGACGAGGATTTTGTCGAAGCGATGGAGCAGATCATCGCGCGGCGCGACTTCAGCTCGGCGGTGCGCCTGTCGGTGAGCCTTGGCAGCGGGAGGCTTCGCGGGATCCTCAGCCGCGCGGTCGGTGTCCCCGACGACGAGGTCTTCGACAAGGCCGAGCCGCTCGATATCGGCGAGCTGATGGGCCTCACCGGCCTACCCGGCTTTGACGCGCTGCGCTATCCGATCTGGCACGGGTATCAGCCGTCGGCGCTCCCTGCCGACGAGCCGGTCTGGGATGCGATCAAGCGGCACGATGTGTTCATCCACCACCCGTTCGAGCGGTTCGATCCGGTCATTCGACTGCTCCAGGACGCGGCCGACGATGACGACGTGCTTGCGATCAAGATGACGCTCTACCGGACTAGCGGTGACTCGCCGGTTGTCCGTGCGCTCGAACGAGCGGCGATGAACGGCAAGCATGTGACCGTGCTCGTGGAGATCAAGGCGCGGTTTGATGAGGAGCGCAACATCACGTGGGCCGAACGCCTCCAGGAGGCCGGCGTCATCGTCGTGCACGGAATCGCGAAGCTGAAGGTCCATGCGAAGGCGATGCTGATCGTCCGCCGCGAACAGTCGACGATCCAGCGCTACGTCCACCTTGGGACCGGGAACTACAATGACAGGACGGCTCGGCTCTACACCGACATTGCGCTGCTGACCGCGCGCCCCGAGATCGCGTACGATACCGGACTGTTTTTCAACGCCATAACCGGCTACTCAGCGATACCGGCGCTCAACACGCTTGTGATGGCGCCGGTCGGGATGAAGGCCAAAATCATCCAGCTGATCGACCGGGAGACGATTCGCGCCGGCAGCGGGATTCAGAGCCGAATTCTGGCCAAACTCAACAGTCTGGCCGATTCCGATGTAATAGAGGCGCTCTACCGTGCATCGCAGGCCGGAGTCGAGGTCAGGCTGAACGTTCGCGGAGTCTGCATGCTCATTCCCGGGGTGCCGGGTTTGAGCGAAAACATCACCGTCATCAGCATTATCGACCGCTATCTGGAACACGCGCGGTTGCTCTACGTACACAACGGAGGTGCGGGCGAGGTGTACGCGTCGAGCGCCGACTGGATGCCGCGGAACCTGGAGCGCAGGGTCGAGCTGATGTTTCCTATATCCGATCCCGACGCCCGATCCCGCGCGATCCAGATCCTGGACACGGCCTTCGCCGATACGGCGCAGTCGCACCTGATGCAGCCCGACGGTTCGTTCCGGCGCCTGTCCCCCGGGAAGCGTCCTGCGGTCCGAAGTCAGGAGGTCTATCAGCAGCGTGCGCGTGACCACGCCGCGAGCAGCGAAAGCGTCAACCGCCGCGAGTTCGACGTTCGCCGCACGCCTCCGAAGGGGTAAGGCGGCGCTCTCCACGCGACCCCGGGGGCCTGCAATCGCGGCCCGACATTGAATTACCTGCGCGGGCGCACTACTCTTATCGTGGAGGCTGCATGAAACCAAGACTGATCGCCCTCGCGGCGGTCGCGGCCGTTATTTCGGCGTGCGCGACGGTGCCGCCGTCGGCCCGCGACGACCGCGTGGCCGACGTGATCGCGCTGCTCGCCGATGCGCCGATCCCTTCCGTTGTCGAACAGGCGTCGTTGCCGTTTCTGTTCACCGATCAGGTCGTCTCATCGGAGTCGGACCTGACCGCCGTGTTGACGCGGTTTCGTTCCGCCGCCGTTACGATCGATCCGGTACCGGTGGCGAGCATTCCGGCCCCCGGAGCACCGTCGGGATCACGGTTCGACGTCATGGTCTTCTACGATCGGCTTCCCGATGACGCGCGGTTTGTCCGCGTTGAGACTGGGGCCGGACCGCTGACGATCATCGTCGGCGGCAGCCGGAATCGCCGACCACTCCTGATGGGTATTCTAAGAGGTGCGCCATGATTGCGACGAACGGACCAAGAACCGACCTGCGGCGCTCACGGGCGCCTCGATCGGTTCGACTCGAGCGCCGGCTACCCCGCTGGGGCATCGTCCTTGCGCTTGCGATCGCCGGCGCCGGGGTCGCTGCCGCGGCCGACGCGACCGTGACCTTCGTCGACGGGGGCGTGAACATCCGGACCGAGGCCGGGGCCGTGCGACGCGCCGACTTCGGGTCGGGCGTGAATGGCGGCGACCGCGTCATCACCGACCGACGCGGTGAGGCCGAACTCGATCTGGCGGCGGGCGGAACGGTCCGCGTCGCCCCCGACACGGTGTTCATCGTTTCCGGTACGCCGACCGGCGAGTCGCAGAGTCGGGTCGCTGCCGCGGTCGGATCGTTCAACTTCCGGTTCCGTGCGGTCGCCGGGAACGAGCCGCGCGTGGGATCGACGACATCGGTCGCCGGCGTTCGCGGGACCGAGCTGGTCGTCTACGTCGCGAGCGACGGGACCACGCGGTACGAGGTGATCGAAGGTCGTGTCGAAATCGACAGCGACGGACAGACGGTAGCGCTCGGTCCGAACGACGGGGTCGAGGTTCGCCCCGGTCGTCGTCCCGGACAGGTCTTCTCGCTTCTGGAGCGGCCGATCGATTACGCGGTCTGGAACTCGGGCCTGATCGACGAGTTCCTGTCGTCTCCGATCGACTCGATCCAGGGCCTGGCCGCGGAGATGCACGCGCTGATCGACGAGGTCGAACGCCGTGCGCCCCAGAGCGACGCAGTGTCTGAGAAGGCGCGCCAGGCACGCGAGCAGCTCGACGCGATCCGTGAGAAGGAAGGCGACGCCGCGGCGGAGAAGCACTTCACCGATGTGCTCACCCCGCTTCGGATCGCGGCCAGAGCGGAGTTCGTATCCTTCAGGTTCGTCGTGCTGTCGGCGCTGTCGCTCGATCAGTACATCCTGTCGCGGCTTGCCGCGGAGATCGAAGCCGCGTACTTCTTCGACCCCGACGCGTCGGTGCTGAGCGAGTTCCGCGCGGTTCTGGACGGGGTGCGCGCGCGCTACGAGCGAATCGTGGTGCCACGTCTGGTCCCGAGCGATGTTTGATTCCAAGGAGCCCTCAATGAAACGAACTACGATTACGCTGATTCTTGTCACGCTTGCGGTTGCAGTCGTGTTGTCCGGATGTGACCTTTTCGGAACCAGCCCAAAGCAGCGCCTGGAACAGTTCGTCGACGACGCAAATGCGAGCCCCCGCGTGGAGAAGAACCTGCAGGACCACTTCTCACCCGAAGCGAATGACTACAGCTCGATGAACACATCCGGCTATTGGGAGAACTCGTTCTTTGATTTCGCAGACCGACAGTTCAGGCTCGGCTCGATATCCGTCGGCGACGCCGATTCACGGCATCCCGGCAGCCGGACCGCGACATCGAGCATCACAAGCAAGGTATCGCCCACGGCCCGGCCACTGCGTGCGGTTTTTGTCCGCGACGGAATGGACTGGGTGATCCGCGAACTCGTGATCACGATCGGCGAAAGCACGGAAGAATTCAAGAACATCGCCCCCAATGGGGTCTGGTCGATAAGGTAGCCGCGGGGCGCCGACGAAGCGGTCGGCGCCTGCCTACCGGTAGCGAACCGTGAAGCCGTACTGGATACGGCTCGCGCCCCGGCGGGTGCGGAGGATCGTCGCGAAGATCTCCGTACGTGCCGGGACAGTCTGCTGGATTCGGTTTCCGACGTCGGAGTCGAGCCCGACGAGCTGCAACGACAGATCGACGTCGACGTCGCGGTCGAGTCCGTTCTGGATGAAGAGCACGAACGTCAGGTCAATCTGCTCGACGCGGACGTCGACCCGGTTCACCCCGGTTATCGTGACCTTGTGCTCGGCGAAGTCGCTCAGCCGCAGGTCCGCGCCGAACACCTCGACGAACGGCTCGCCACCGGGGTGGTGCGCGTAGTAGAAGTCTCCTTCGACCGGCTCGGCCGCGCCGCGTGCGCCCTGAAACACGAACGGGACCGACTGCATCGATCCGTCGGCGATCGGGAGCCGCACATCGAAGTGGAGATGCGGGCCGGTGGAGCGACCGGTGTTGCCGCTGTACCCGATCTGCTGCCCCGCTTCGACCCACTCGCCGGGCTCGACCAATACGCCACCGAAGCGCAGATGCGCGTAGTTGCCGAAGCTGCCGTCCGCGTGCGCGATAAGGATGTAGTTCGCATCGGCGTTGTACGCAGTGCTCGGTCCTCCTCGCCGAGAATCGGCCTTGACCTCCACGACCATTCCCGCGCGCGCGGCGTGAACCGGCGTTCCTTCGGGCATCTCAAAGTCGACCGCGTACGCGTTCTCTCCGTAGTGGGAGAAGCTTCCGTTGAAGCCCTGACTGAGCCGGTGCTTTGTGCCGTGCGCGAACGGCAGCAGGTAGCGGTGGTCGTCGTCGTGACGCGCGGTCAGCGGGTCGCCGCGCGCGAACGAGTAGGATAGCGCATATCCAACGCGCCCGGCCGCCCCGGCGGCCCGCGATATCCTGAAGAGCTCCTGCCCGACTGTTCCCGGCTCGACCCGCGCTCCTACCGGCAGCGCTTCGCTGACGGTCATGTTGATCAGTTGTGGCACGTCGACCCTGACGAAGACCGGGATGATGTGCGAACTATCGGCCAGGATGATCACCGATCCGTCGTCCTGATTCTCCCCGTAGACGGTGACCAGCCGCTCAGCGGCGTTGACGATGGCCGGGAGGGCGACTGTCAGAGCAACAACCGTGAACAGCGCCAGTACCCGAATCGTCCGGCCGTCTATGCTGGTTGGTGATGATACTCGCTGTGTGTGATAAACCATGCCTTTCAGTATGATACCGCCGTATAGACCCCGGCGCCCACGTTGGCCGGTCTTGCACCCTCGGGCCGGCGTGCGCATAATGCGCCCGGGGGTAACGTGGCGCACACAGTCGTACCTGAGGCAGAGGCGATCCTGGACAAAGAGTTTCCCGTGCTTGACAAGGGGTTCGTTCGGCTTGTCGACTACATGGGAGGCGATCAGCGCATCGTGCAGGCAGCGCGCGTGTCGTACGGCGAAGGCACGAAGAGCTACCGGCAGGACGCCGCGCTGATTGACTATCTGCTGCGCAACGAGCACACGTCGCCGTTCGAGCAGGTCGTTCTGACCTTCCACACTAAGATGCCGGTCTTTGTCGCCCGGCAATGGGTCCGTCACCGAACCGCGCGTCTGAACGAGATCAGCGGCCGCTACAGCGTGATGAAGGACGAGTTCTACGTCCCTGCGGGTGGCGACATCGCGCTTCAGAGCACCGATAACAAGCAGGGCCGTCAGGACGACGCGGTCCCCGAAGCAGATCAGGAGCGGTTCCAACAGCTCTTCCGCGACGGGCAGGCGCGTGCGTACGATGAGTATTCTCGCATGCTCGACGACGGGATCGCACGAGAGCTCGCGCGCATCAACCTGCCGCTGAGCCTCTATACCGAGTGGTACTGGCAGATCGACCTGCACAACCTGTTCCGCTTCCTGAAGCTCCGGATGGACGCGCACGCGCAGAAAGAGATCCGCGCGTACGCGAATGCAATGCTCGACATCGCGAAGACGGTCTGTCCGGCCGCGTGCGCAGCGTTTGAGACGCACCAGCTGGGATCCGTTCGGCTATCGGCCGCCGAACGCGCGGCTGTTGATGCGCTGCTGCGCGCGACACTCGCCGATGCTTCGGAAGGCGACGCTCTTGAACAGCGCATACGGCGCAGCGGCGAAGCGGCCGGGCTGTCCGGAAAGGCTGTAGACCGATTCGCAGACAAACTCCTGCGCGGGATCGACGGCTGATGGTCGCGCGCGACGCACGGTGGGGCGTTCTGCTGCTGCTCGCCTCGATCGGACTCCTTGGCGCGAGCGCATGGCTCCTGGTTCTGCTCGGCCCTTTGCCTTCGGGTCGACTGGTCGGAGTGATCCTGCCCGCCGCTTCGGTCGCGCTTGGCGTGCTTGCACTGTTTGCCGGGCACTTCTCGTACCCGCGCGTCCAGAACCTGCGCGCCTACCTGTCGGGGTACTCGGTTGGCGTCCAGTGCATCGTTCTGGCGCTCTTTGTCGGGTTTGCCGGTTTCTACACCGACGCGATTCCGACCGCACCGACCGGCTTCTCTGAGCTCGTCATCGCCGCCGGCCTCGCGGGCAGTCTCACCTACAGCGTCGTCCGGCCGTTTCCGACGTACCGCACGACGCGGACTGTAACGCTGATCGTTATTGTTGCGCAGGTCGTAGCACTCACCGCGATCAGGCTCTTTCCGGCGACCTTTGACTGGTTCGGCGTGCTACGTGTCGTTGAGCTTGTCACGCCGGTCGCGGCGGTTGCACTCGGGCTTGGCCTTGTGGTCGTTGTCGTGAACATCATCATGAAGCCAGAGTCGTTCTACCTGCGCGGCGTGTTCTCAGGGCTCGCGCTTCTTGCGGCGGGATTCTGGGTGATGGGCCCGGCGATCGATGCTGCCGGATACGGGCCGGTATCGCGCGACCTTTCGATCATGCTCTACGCGTCGGTCGCGCCGCTCTTCCTGCTCATAGGCATTCTCTACCACGTACTCGCCCGGATGGACCACCGCGCGAGCTACGATCCACTCCTGCAGATCTACAACCGGCGCTACTGCGACCAGATCCTGGCCGAACAATCGAGCGTCAACACTCGGCCGCCGATTACGGTAGTGATGATCGACATCGATCATTTCAAGAAGGTCAACGACACGTACGGTCACCAGGCAGGCGACCAGGTGCTCTTTGCGATCGCTCAGGCGGTGCAGAAGGCGGTCGTCCCCGACGGTGTCGTCTGCCGGTACGGCGGCGAAGAGCTCATAGCGTTCTTCCCGGGGCTCGGCGGGCGCGACGTCGTGCCGCGTGCGAAGCGGCTGCGCGAGACGATCGAGCGGATGGAGATCGCACACCGCAAGCACCGGATCAACGTCACGATCTCAATCGGGATGTCCGACCGGAAGAGCGGTCGCCACTCGCTTTCGCAGGTCGTCTACGCTGCCGACCAGGCGCTCTACCGCGCCAAGGAAGAAGGTCGCAACCAGATCCGGTTCATGCGGATTCGTTCGTAGCCCGTCTACTGCGCGAGAGCCCAGCCAACGGCCACCGCCGCCGCCGCACCGAAGGTCGTTACAGCGTTCACGACGTCGTTCGTGACCCATCGTAAGCCGCGAGTCAGAACCGGGGCGGCAGCGCCGGACGCATCGGTCGCGGACGCGCCGCGCTCGGTGATCGAACCGTCCGCCATTCGGTACTGAGCCTGAACGGTCGCGCCCATGACGCTGTCGACCAGACACGCGACGAAGCCGGCGATGAAGGTGTAGCCGATCGCGTCAAAGAGGTAACCGGCAAGGCGGGCCTGACCGCTCCAGATAGGTCCTGCCGGCATGAGCAGGAACCCCACACCAAGCCAGAGCGCGATCGTCGCGCTGCCGACGAGCGACGCGAAGGTTCCCAACAGGGACACCCCGCCGCTCGTCCCGGGATCGAGCCTTCGCCATGTCAGGACAGATCGCGGAGCGCGACCGCTGAGCACGCCGAGTTCACTCGCCCACGTGTCGGCGGTCGCCGCGGCGAGCGCGGCACCTGCCGCGACGACAAACGCCGTTGAACCGGTGATCCGGTACGCGACCAGTGACAGTGCCGCTGCACCGCCGTTGGACAGAACCTGGATCGCGTCGCGTTGGCTGCCTTTTTCGTGCATCCGCTCCAGATCACGCTTTCGCGCGGGTCCGATGCGACTGGCCAGCGACGAACTGACGAAGAACACCATCAGCATGATCCAGAACACGAACCCACCGGCGAGCATGATCGTCGCACCGACGAAGAAGCCCGCGATCGCACCGTCGCGGCTGACCGAGCCGTGCAGGAGTGCCGCGATCGCGGCGGCGCCGTTCAGCGCGACCGCGGCCGGAATCAGAATCGCCCACGTCATGAGATCGTGATCCAGTGGAGGAGAAGCGTCGTCGCGATCGGCACGGTGAGGTTGTCCAGCCCGAAGGGGGTAAGGACCTCTACCACGGTCGCGACCGCGGCGATCACGATCGCGGTGAGCGCGATCGAAACAGAAGGGATGGCGCCGGCTGCGATCAGCGTCGACGGATCGGCGAAGACGATCAGGAATGCCGCCGCGACAACCGCAGAGAACATGAACATCGTCGCGGTTCCGGCTGCGCTCTTCATCGTTCCCATGATCGGGAATCTCCAACGCTTCGACCGCTCTCCGATGACCGCTGCCATTCCGTCGCCGTAGCCCAGGACCAGTATCCCGACGCCGCCGATCCAGGTCGCGACGGGACCGGCCCACGTCAGCAGAACGGTCGCGGTCAGCGCGATCGGGAAGTAGATGGTCCCCAGGTTCTTCGATCGCTCTTCGTGCTCCATCGCCGGGAAGAGTCGCAGCAGGTACGAAGCCAGGTTGATCGCGACGAACGCGACCGGGCCGATGATCGCGAACTCCCACCGGTCAAAGAAGTACATCGCAAGCAGCCACCAGTGCGCGACGCCAATGTGCACGACTTTGCGCGTCGCAGATGCCGACAGGCGACCCGAACGCAGCAAGGCCTGCGCGACCCCGATCACCGCAAAGACGAAGGCGAAACTGATGATGACGCCGGCCACATTCATGCCGCCAGAATGGCGGCCGGTCCCGCTCCTGTCAAGGTTGCGGTGAATGCGGTCACGGTTTACGATGGATGCATGGAAACACGTACACTCGGAAGGACTGATCTGGTCGTGAGCAGGCTTGGCGTCGGGCTCTCAGAGGTCGGATTCGAGTTGACCTCTGCCGATGTCGATCGCGCAGCGGCAGTGCTCAACGCAGCACTCGACGCGGGCATCACGTTCCTGGATACCGCCGCGTGCTACAACGTCAGCGAGGAACTCCTGGGAAAGGCCGTGTCGCATCGTCGCTCAGAGTTCGTCCTTGCGACCAAGTGCGGCCACGTCGCCGGCGGCTATGAAGGCGAGTCGTGGACGCGCGCGACGGTGAGGGACAGCATCGACCGCAGTCTGGAGCGGATGAGAACTGACCACCTCGACCTGGTACAGCTGCACAGCTGTGGGGTCGACGTCCTTGAGCGGAGCGGTGTGATCGACGAACTCGAACGCGCGCGCGACGCGGGTAAGACCAGGTTCATCGGCTACTCCGGTGACAACGACGCAGCGCTCTTCGCGGTGCGAACCGGACGGTTCGACACGCTCCAGACGAGCTTCAACCCGACCGACCAGAAGGCCCGGTACGAGCTCTTCGGCGAGGCGCGCGCCCGATCGATGGGGATCATCGCGAAGCGGCCGATCGCGAATGGCGCGTGGCGAGCGGAGTCGAGCCCGAGCGACTACGCGAGCGAGTACTTCACACGGTACCGCGCAATGGCAGGCGACGGCGCGCTGGCAGGCGAGCCGGACGACCGGATCGCGCTCGCGCTCGGCTTCACGCTTGCGCACGAAGAGGTCGACGTCGCGATCGTCGGGACGAAGAACGCCGCGCACATGAGGTCGAACATCGAACTCGTGAGTGCAGGGCTTTCGATCGACCCTTCGCTCCTGACCGAGCTGCACTCCCGCTTCGACCGCCTGGGAGCAGACTGGCCGCAGATGACGTGAGGCGCGCGCTGGCCCGAGCAGATTTCGCACGCATAGGAGCACAATATGTCCGCAACCAGTCCAGAGCAGCCGAATATCCTGTTCTTCATGCCCGACCAGTGGCGCCCTGACTTCCTGGGGTTCGTCGGTAGCGTCCCGGTGCGGACGCCGACGGTCGACCGGCTTGCGGCGTCCGGGACCGTGTTCACGCGCGCGACGACGCCGTCGCCGCTGTGCGCGCCGGCTCGCTCATGCCTTGCGAGCGGCATGAGCTACCGGAAGAGTCCGGTCCCGAACAACGGGGTCGATTTTCCGATCGACCGACCGACGCTCTACTCGCACTTGCGTGACGCGGGCTACCAGGTTGGATCGGTCGGAAAGCTCGATCTGCACAAGGCGACGTTGGACTGGGGCCTCGACGGCAAACGATCCATGAGCGACTGGGGCTTCACGCACGGTCTGGACAGCGAAGGGAAGCTCGACGCGATGCAGAGCTACCTGAAGAACGGGCGACAGCCGCGCGGACCATACATGCAGTTCCTGGCCGAACGCGGGCTGGCCGATCTCCACGCCGACGACTTCAGGACGCGCGATCAGTGGTTGGGCGTCGAGCCGACCGAGTTACCCGACGACGCGTACTGTGACAACTGGATCGGAGCGAACGGACTCGACGTACTCGACTCCTTCGATACCGGCAGGCCCTGGTTCCTGGTCGCGAACTTCACCGGGCCGCACAACCCGCAGGACGTGACCGCATCGATGCTCGACCTCTACGCCGGGGTCGACTTTCCACCTCCGATCGCGAACACGACCGTCGACGCCCCGCATATGCAGCAGATCAGGCGGAACTACGCCGCGATGTGCGAGAACATCGACTCATGGCTCGCCCGTTACCTTGACGCTGTCTCACGGCGCGACGACGACAGACCGACGATCGTCGTGTTCGCGAGCGATCATGGCGAGATGCTCGGTGATCACGATCAATGGGGCAAGAGCATCTGGCGCCAGCCTTCGATCGGGATCCCGATGATCGTCGCAGGGCCCGGGGTCTCCCGGGGAACGAGCGACGCGCTCGTCCAGCTTCAGGATCTGGCGCCGACATTCCTGGATCTGGCAGACGCCGCGCAGCTTCCCGATGCCGACGCGAGCTCGCTCGCCGATCTGCTCTATTCCCGGTCGGATGCGACCGGTCGCGGCGCGTTTGCGCGCGAACACGCGCTGTCTGGCCTCAACGCGTGGGACTGCGTCTGGGACGGGCGGTACAAGCTGGTGCTGGACAATGGCGAACCGGCCGGCCTCTATGATCACCAGAGCGATCCCGACGAGCTACACGACCTGCTCGGTACCGGCGACCCGGGAAACAACGTCGCGATCGTGACCCGGCTTCTGGGAGCGGCGTCTACTCCGGTGTAGCCGCCGCGGCTTGCTGCCGAGCGCGAAAGACGAACGGGCGCGCGATCCCGATCGCACGGGCGGTTCCGTATGCGGCAACAAGCGTGATACCCGCCGCTCTGGCGAGCCCTTCCTCCATGCCGAGCGCGGCCGCGCTCAGCACGCCGAGCGCAACGTAGGCGGCCACGTCGAACGCCGCGATGAGCGCACCACCGCGCGGGTCGCCCTGCGCGAACGACCCAAGGCCGAAGCCCGGAAGCGTATTGTAGAAGATCGGAGCCACAACTGAATGGCGGTCGACGCCGTTTCGGACGACGTGGCGGATCGGGTAGAAGACACCGCCGACGCGGGATGCCGCGTAGATGCCGTAGCCCGCGACAAGCCCGAGCACGGCGATTCCGCCCTCATCCTCCGACAGCGACTCGTCGTTCAGGACGAGTGAACTGGGGATGATCAGGCCCCACGCGACGATGTCGGCGACAGTCAGGATCACACCCGACCGGACATCACGCTGCAGGTACGATCCGACCCCGAAGCCGGGTACCGCGTTCAGCACGACGTGAGGCGTCGTACGGATCACCGCGTCGACCGTCGGGCTCACCCGTGTTCCGTCGCCGTAGCGGATCGTGTCCGCCGCCGCGACGCCGGCGACAAGAATCATCATGATCACCAGAGTCCTTACTCGGCTACGATGGCCAGCAAGCAATCCTGTCCTCATGGGTCGAGTATAGCAGCGTCCGGCCCGATGCGCACGACAAAATCTCAGTCGCTGAACCGAAGCCGCAGCGTGTCGTAGTCGACCACGTACTGCCGGTACTCGACCCATTCGACGTCGATCAGCGTCAGGTAGAGTTCGTCGTAGGGCAGCTCGTGGGCCAGGTAATCGACCGGCGCCGACCAGTCGGTCTGATCCAGGAACCACTCGACGTCGCGTCCGCCGGCGGAGAAGGTCAGGTCGGACGACCCGATGTAGACTCGGTTGAACCGGTGTTCGTGGGGTCCGGTCGGGTTCGGCAAGTAGTGCCCCTCGAGTCGGGTCAGGAAGAGCATCCGTGCAGTGTTGAATGACTCCTCGGCCATCCCCATCATTCGGGCGGCGTCATCACCGAGCGCGTCGACCAGGCCGAACTCGAAGTCCGCCGAATCGAACACGTGGCTGTCTGGCGACACGATGAGCAGCGCGCCCGGCGACCCGGTATAGACGACCCACACGGTGAACGGTGCGGGCCGCAGCGCTATCGTTGACCCGCGCGGCGCATCGTGGCGCACGCCATCCTGCTCGACTACGAGCGACACGCTGCGGCCCGACTGCCAGTGGTGCGCCGCGCGCTCGGTAAGGACCGGCTCGGCGACTACGCCGTGAACGACGGCAATCGCGACAGCGACCACGAACGCTTTCTTGATCATGGCGCTATTCTATCGGCGGCCGGCTCACTCGGGAAGTACGCGGGCGATGAACGCCCCGAGCCGATCCACGACCTCAGGCGGTACGCCGTGGCCCCCGGCGAACTCGACGAAGTCGACCGATGCCCCTGCTCCGATCAGAACCTCGCGCAGCCGCGTCGCCTGTTCGAAGGGGAGCACCGGGTCGACCGTGCCGTGGCTCTGGAAGACGGGTACCTTCGCGATGCCGGGTGCCATGCCCGCCCACCGGTTGGCCGCGATGAGCGATCCGGACAGGACCGCAAGCCCTGCGGGTAGCTCGCCGCCGGCTGCCGACAGCACTGCCTCGATCGCGACCATAGCGCCCTGGCTGAATCCTCCTATCACCGTCCGCGACAGATCGGTACCCACCGAGGTCAGCAGATCGATGAGCTCTTCCCCCGACGCGCGCAGCCCGTCCGGATCCATTCCCGCCAGGTCGTGGAAGTCGGCTCCCGACGCGAACTGGAGCAGTTCGCCTGGAGTCCGCGGAAACCAGGCTCTGCCTGCGGGATAGCCGGGGATCTCAGCGGGCGCCTGCGGAAAGATCCACCGATAGCTCGGCGCGGTCGCCTCACCGGCGATCGCCGCAAGATCGTGCATGTTAGCGCCAAACCCGTGACAGAGGACGACCGTCGGTGCAATCGGCGGGGCGTCGTCCGGCCCTGCCTGGATGAAATCGAGCATGGCGGCAGCGTAGCATAAAACCGCGGGCGGTGCGCCCTTGCGCGGCTGCTCAGCGCGATCGCTTGCGGTCGGACATTGCGAGCGCTCGCTTTCGGATCCGGATCGACTTGGGCGTGATCTCCACCAGCTCGTCTTCGCGGATGAAGTTGATTGCGGCTTCGAGCGTCATCAGGTGCGGCGGAGTGAGCAGCACGTTGTCGTCGCGGCCAGCGGCGCGCATGTTCGTGAGCTTCTTGGTCTTGCACGGGTTCACGTCAAGGTCGTTGTCGCGGTTGTGCTCGCCGACCACCATCCCCTCGTAGACCGGTTCTCCCGGTGGGATGAAGAGCGTCCCGCGAGGTTCCAGGTTGAACAGCGCGTACGGCACCGCGGCCCCCTGCCGGTCGCTGACGAGCGAACCCGTGAACCGGGACGGGAAGTCGCCGCGATACTCCTCGTACCCTTCCAGGTACGCGTTGATGATACCAGTCCCCCGGGTGTCGGTCAGGAGCTCGTCGCGGAAGCCAATCAGCGCGCGAGACGGGACGCTGAACTCCAACCGCGCTCGTCCGCTGCCGTGGTTCGTCAGGTTGATCATCCGTCCCTTGCGGACCGAAAGCTTCTCCGTCACGATGCCGGTGAACTGATCGCCGCAGTCTATGAAGACGCGTTCGATCGGCTCGGTTCGCTTGCCATCCTTCTCGCGGTAGATGACGTGCGGTCGACCGACGCACACCTCAAAGCCCTCTCTGCGCATCGTCTCGATCAGGATCGCCATCTGGAACTCGCCACGACCCGAAACCAGGAAGCCTTCCTTGTCGTTGGCCTCCTCCACGCGAAGCGACACGTTGCTGAGCGTTTCCTTCTTGAGTCGCTCTGCGAGTTTGGTCGCCTGGACGTGCTGGCCTTCCTTGCCGGCAAACGGCCCGGTGTTGCGCAGGAAGAGCATCGATACCGTCGGCTCGTCGACCGCGATTCTCTTCAGCGCGCGCGGCGCCTCCTTGCGGCAGATCGTGTCGCCTATGTGCACCTCGTCTATCCCCGATAGCACGACAATGTCGCCCGGCTGCGCCTCTGGCACGTCGGAGAGCGACAGCCCGGCGTACACCTGGAGCTTGCTCACCTTCAGCGGTTTCACCGCGTCGTCGATGTCGATCCGGATGAGTGACTCGCTCGACTTCACGGCCTGATTGTGCACGCGGCCGATCGCAAGCCGCCCCAGGTAGTCTGAGTAGCCCAGATCGCTGACGAGCATCTGCATCGGGCGGTCGGGGTGGATCGTCGGAGGCGGTATTTCATCTACGATCATCCCAAAGAGGACGTCGAGCGGTTCGTCCGGGTCGGTGAGTCGACGCTTCGCGATGCCATCACGGCCGTTCGTGTAGAGCAGCGGGAACTCGTGCTGCTCATCGGTTGCGTCCAGGTCGATGAACAGGTCGCTGATCTCGTCGAGCACTTCGCCCGGGCGTGCGTCCTTGCGGTCGATCTTGTTGATGATAACGATGACCTTGAGACCCGCTTCGAGCGTCTTCTTCAGCACATAGCGGGTCTGCGGGAGCGGACCTTCCGCCGCGTCGACCAGCAGCAACGCACCGTCTGCCATGGAGAGCGCACGCTCCACCTCGCCGCCGAAGTCGGCGTGCCCGGGAGTGTCGATGATGTTGATCTTCACGCCCTTCCACGAGACTGCGCAGTTCTTGGCCGCGATCGTGATGCCGCGCTCCCGCTCCAGATCCATCCGGTCCATCAGTCGCTCTTCGACCGCCTGGCCGTCGCGGAACACTCCGCTCTGCTGGAACAGCGAATCGACCAGCGTGGTCTTTCCATGGTCTACGTGCGCGATAATGGCCACGTTACGAATTGCGGCGTTGTGTTGTGACGAGATGGGAAACCCCTCCAGCGGTGGGAAAAGGGTAGGAAAAGTCGCGGCGCCAGGCAAGCGGGGGGTACAAGCACCGCCTTGCATGTCGTCGGTCAGTCCGGCATAGTTCACACGGCTGAATCGGGATGTGCCCGGGGGTGAGGACCCGAAGAACTGTGCAGAGCTTTCCCATCGTAGATTCAATCGTAGACGAACTCACCGCACTCGCCGACCCGAAGCGGTCTTCTGCCGGCCGGACCGAGGGCGAACCGTGAGCCGGGTCAACCGTTTCGGCCAGCCGATCGGGCCCGAGCTTC
>RECL01000346.1 GCA_007694025.1 Spirochaetaceae bacterium | reverse complement strand
TATGTGAATCACGTATTATGTGAATATGGCAAACGTTACGATGAGCGTCGACGAAACGCTTCTCAAGCGCGCGCGCAAGCTCGCGGTGGACCAGGATACGACCGTCTCGGAGCTGTTTCGTGACCACCTTGCGTCGCTGGTCGAGCGAGACGATACGCGACGAGAGTTCCTCGCCGACGAGCTCGACTCGCTGTTCGAGGCGAGCACCGCGTCGTCGGGAGGAGCGCGCGTGAATCGCGACGCGCTGTATGACCGATAGCGCGGTCTTTTTCGACGCAAGTATTCTGGTCTACGCGAATGACACGGCCGACGAGCAGAAACAAGACGCTGCCCGCCGCCTGATCGCGGAGGTAGTCCGGGCCGGAACGGGTTCGGTATCGACGCAGGTGCTCGCCGAGTTCTGGGTGACGGTAACGCAGAAGATTGCGACGCCGATGAGCAGAGCGCTCGCGCAGCATCAGATGTCGCTTTTGTCGGCGTTCCGCGTTGTGCCGGTGGACTACGGGATCGTTCTGTCGGCGGTCAAGCTGCAGACGCTCCACCAGCTGTCGTACTGGGACGCACAGATCCTGGCGGCGGCACAAGCCGCTCACTGCACGGTGCTCTACAGTGAGGACTTCCGCGACGGCGCGCGGTTCGGAGCGCTTGAGGTCAGGAATCCGTTCCTGTAGCGCCCCGGCTACAGCTGCGTCGAGTCAAGCGCAGCCGAGCACAGTTCGCGGGCAAGTTCACCCAACTGGTCCAGATCGTTCACGACCAGTCTGCCTATCGCCCGCGACGCGACGATCCCGGCGCCTCTCGCGTGAAGCTCTTTCATCATGCGCGCTGCCACACCCTGACACGCGTGGAATCCGCAGACGACGTTGACGACCGGTCGGTCGTCAAGATCGTGGAGAGCATCCATCATCGACCTCATCGCCGGGGTCATCGATCCCGCCCACACAGGGCCCACCAGCGCCAGAAGGTTGACCCCGCTCAGATCGGGGATCTGCGCGAGACCCGACGGAACCCGCAGCGCGGCAAGGAGCGCCCCGCCTACCAGGCTCGTGCCCCGAACCGGCTCGAGCCGGACATGCTCCACATCGACGCCTCGCGACTCGATCTCGCGCACAAGCACCTGCGCAACCCGCTCGCATCTACCGCTTCTTGAGAAATACACTACCTTCGCCCGCACAGGGTCCTCCCGGAGAGTCGGTAGTTCACGACCCTACTCTTTCAGAGGGTAACCCGCAGACCCGATTCTGGAAACCCGGTTCGCTGGCGGATCTGGATGACTCGACCGCAGGGAAATGGAGGCGGGACAGCTCAATCCCGAACTGTACACCACCGACGGATTCGTGTAGGCTGTTTCCGATCAGCACAAGAGGCGGCGCCAATGTCTGAACCTATTGACCAGGCGAAACAACGCTGGGAGCAGTCCACCCTCGAACGCACGCTGGGCCGGTTTCCCGAGCGGCGCGAGCAGTTCACGACCGGAAGCGACACGCCCGTCGACCGGCTCTACCTGCCCGCCGACCTGGACGAACAGGCATATCTGGAAAAGATCGGCTTCCCCGGCGAGTACCCGTTTACGCGCGGCGTACAACCGACGATGTACCGGGGGCGGCTATGGACGATGCGCCAGTACGCGGGGTTCGGAACCGCGCTCGAGTCCAACCTTCGCTACCGTTACCTGCTCGAGCAGGGGCAGACCGGTCTGTCGGTCGCCTTCGACCTTCCGACGCAGATCGGCTACGACTCCGACGACCCGATCGCCGCGGGTGAGGTCGGAAAGGTGGGCGTCGCGATCGACAGCCTGGCCGACATGGAACTCCTGTTCGACGGTATCCCGCTCGACATGGTATCCACCTCGATGACGATCAATGCACCCGCGGCAATCCTGCTCGCGATGTACCTGGCGGTTGCCGAACAGCAGAACGTTCCCAGGTCCGAGCTGCGCGGAACGATCCAGAACGACATCCTCAAAGAGTACATCGCGCGCGGGACCTACATCTTCCCGCCGGAGCCGTCGATGCGGCTCATCACCGACACCTTCGCGTACTGTACCGCTGAGGTTCCGGAGTGGAACACGATCTCGATCTCCGGCTATCACATCCGCGAAGCCGGAAGCGATGCCGCGCAGGAGATGGCGTTCACGCTCGCCGACGGCATCGAGTACGTCCGCGCGGCGATCGCCGTGGGCCTGGACGTGGACGACTTCGCGCGGCGACTCTCTTTCTTCTTCAACTCGCATAACGATCTGTTCGAAGAAGTGGCGAAGTACCGCGCCGGCCGGCGTATCTGGGCGCGAATCATGAAGGAGCGATTCGGCGCAGGCGACCCGCGGAGCATGATGCTGCGCTTCCACACGCAGACCGGAGGGGCGACGCTCACCGCTCAGCAACCCGACAACAACATCGTGCGCGTAGCGATCCAGGCGCTCGCGGCGGTCCTGGGAGGGACGCAGAGTCTGCACACCAATAGCCGTGAGGAGGCCCTGTCACTGCCAACCGAAGAATCGGTACGCCTGGCGTTGCGCACCCAGCAGATCATCGCCCACGAGTCGGGGGTTGCCGAGACGATCGACCCACTTGCAGGCTCCTACTACGTGGAGGCGCTCACCGATCGCATCGAGCGGGAGGTCCTCTCCTACCTCGATCGGATCGACGAGCTCGGCGGGATGATCCCCGCGATCACGCAGGGCTACGTTCAGCGTGAGATACAGGAAGCCGCGTATCGCCGCCAGAAGGATATAGAGAACGGCCGGCGCGTAGTGGTGGGAGTCAATGCGCACCGAAGCGAAGAACCGTCGCCAACCGGTCTGTTGCGCGTGGACCCGGCGGTCGCCCAGACGCAACGCGAGCGCATAGCGGACGTGCGCAGTCGGCGAGATCAGCAGGAGGTGGAACGAAGTCTCCGTGAGCTGCGCGCCGCCGCACGGTCGCAGGAGACGAATCTCATGCCACCGATCCTGAGCGCCGTGAAGTCGTACGCGACCCTCGGCGAGATGTGCCGGGTGCTGCGCGACGAGTTCGGCGAGTACCGCGAGACGATCGTACTGTGAAGGAGTCGGCAGTGACTGAGAAGAAACCCGGGTCGTGCCGCATCCTGATCGCGAAGCCCGGACTCGACGGCCACGACCGTGGCGCAAAGTACATCGCCCGGGCGTTGCGTGACGAGGGGTACGAGGTGATCTACACCGGCATCCGACAGACGCCCGAAGCGATCGCAGCGACCGCGGTTCAGGAAGACGTTCAGTTCGTCGGGTTGAGCCTGCTCTCCGGCGCCCACGGCGAGCTCTTCCCCCGGGTCATCGATCTGCTGCGCGAACAGGGCGCCGACGACATCGTCGTCTTCGGCGGCGGCATCATCCCGGACGAAGACGTACCGCACCTGAAGGAGATCGGCGTGAAGGCGGTCTTCGGCCCCGGATCGGTCATGAAGGACATCGTTGCGTTCATCGAGAGTGCCCGGTAGCTCATGGATCTGGCCGACGGCATCCTTGCACGCAGTTCGCGAGCCGTCGCGCGGGCGATCTCGCTCGTGGAGAATCGGGACCCTCAGGCGCAGCCGCTCGTAGACAGCCTCTACCGCCACTGCGGTCGTGCAACGATCATCGGAATCACCGGCAGCCCGGGATCGGGCAAGAGCACGCTCACCGACCGGCTCATCGCGCGCGAGCGCGCGGCCGGACGCACCGTCGCGGTAATCGCGGTCGACCCGAGCTCGCCGTTCACCGGTGGGGCGATTCTGGGCGACCGCCTGCGGATGCAGGACCACGCAACGGATCCCGGCGTCTTCATCCGATCGATGGCGTCGCGCGGGTCGCTTGGTGGGCTCGCGGTCGCCGCCGGCGACGCGGTTCGCATCCTTGACGCGGCAGGCTACGACACGCTCCTGATCGAAACGATCGGGGTCGGGCAGACCGAAGTCGACGTCGTCGAGCTTGCCGATCTGGTGCTGCTCGTCCTGATGCCAGGCGCCGGTGATGAGATCCAGGCGCTGAAGGCGGGTGTGATGGAGATCGGTGACTTCTACGTCATCAACAAGGACGACCTGCCGGGAGCCGACAAACTCAGGCTGGAGGTCGAGTACGTCCTGTCGCTGAGCCAACCGTCGCCCGGTCGGAAGGCCGGCCGCGTGTTCGCGACGGGGGCTCTCCGAAACCGGGGTGTCGACGAGCTCCACGCCGCGATCCGCGACCGCACCGCCGAAGACCGCGCGGACGGATCGCTCGCCACGCGGCGCAGTCGCCGGACAGCGCGGCAGATCGAGTCGATCCTCCGCACGCGCATCCATGAGGTCATGGACGTGCACCTGGAGTTTTCGCGCCAGCTTCCCGACTGGGTCGACCAGGTTGAACGGATGGAGGTCGGCCCCTACGCGCTGGTCGACCGGCAGATAGATCGGCTGTTGAGTAACCGCTTCCCGCACGGCAGCAAGGAGGAGCAATGATAAAGAAGATCAACCACATCGGTATCGCGGTTCAGTCGCTGGACGAGCGGATTCCCTTCTACCGCGACGTCCTTGGGCTTTCGCTTACGGGAACCGAGACGGTAGCCGACCAGAAGGTTCGCGTCGCGATGTTTCGCGTCGGCGACGTGACGATCGAGCTCCTGGAGCCGACCGATCCGGAAAGCCCAATCGCGAAGTTTATGGAGAAGAACGGAGAGGGGATGCACCACGTCTCCTACCAGGTCGACGACCTGGAAAAGCAGATCGCCGACGTTGTCGACAAGGGCGTCCGTATGATCGATCCGGTACCGCGCCCCGGGGCGCACGGAACCCGGATCGCGTTCCTCCACCCAAAGTCAACCGGCCGGGTGCTGACCGAGCTCACCGAGGAGTGA
>RECL01000161.1 GCA_007694025.1 Spirochaetaceae bacterium | reverse complement strand
CCCCTCCAGCGGTGGGAAAAGGGTAGGAAAAGTCGCGGCGCCAGGCAAGCGGGGGTCGAGCCGCAACCCAAGCCGCCGCGGTCGGTCGACGGGGATCGCTATCTCTGTCTTGCAGGCTACAGCCTGTATCGGCATAGTACGTAGCAGTCGGGCAGGACTGATGTGAGGAACGGGAGCAAACCCGAACACCGGTCAAGGAGTACACCATCGTAGAATCGATCGTAGACGAACTCGCGGCGCTCGCCGACCCGAAGCGGCGTGAACGGATAGGCGACTACTATTCGATGGACGTGAGCGGTTATCTCGGGATCGCGACGCCGGTGGTCCGGAGGCTTTCCGCGCGGCAGTACGCCGACTTGCGCAGCCGACCGCTCGACGACGTTCTCGCGGTCTGTGAGCGGCTGCTGAAGACCCGCATCTACGAGTGCAAAACGGTCGCGTTCGACTGGGCGTATCGTCGTCGATCGAGTGTCGGACCCGACCACTTCGGTGTGTACGAGCGATGGCTCAGAGCCTACGTCGACGACTGGGGCGATTGCGACGATTTCTGCGTGCACGCGCTCGGGCACTTGGTGCACGAGCACCCCGAGCTGGTCGCACGAACTGTCGCGTGGAGCGACGCCCCCGAGTGGTGGGTGCGGCGCGCGGCCGCTGTCGTGCTGATCTACGGGCTGCGCAGAGGCTCCTTTCTGTCGGACGCGTTCGGCGCTGCCGACCGGCTCCTGGAGGATCGCGTCGACCTGGTGCGCAAGGGATACGGATGGGCGCTGAAGGAGGCCGGCAAGCGGTGGCCCGACGATGTGCTCGATTTCGTTGTCGAGCGGGAGTCTGAGATGCCGCGGGTCGCGTTTCGCTACGCGATCGAGAAGCTTCCTGCGCCGATGCGAACCCGTGCGATGTCCGGCCGACCGGCGGGCGAACCGTGAGCCGGGTCAACCGTTTCGGCCAGCCGATCGGGCCCGAGCTTCCCGGTTGGCGACCTCTGCCGCGGCCGTCGGGTGCCGCGATGGTCGGCCGGTACTGTGTGCTCGACCGCCTCGATCCCGACGCGCACGCGACGGCGCTCTACGACGCGCTGGTCCGCGACGGTGACGAACGATCCTGGACCTACCTGCCGTACGGACCCTTTGCGTCAGAGCCCGAGTTCCGACGCTGGATCGACGGCTGCGTCGGCGACGATCCACTCTTCTTCGCAATCACCCAGGCGGGGGAGATTGGGCCGAGCGGAGTCGCGAGCTACCTGCGGATCTCGCCGGAGGCGGGATCGATCGAGGTTGGACATATTCACTTCTCAGCGCGGCTCAAGCGGACCGCAGCGGCAACCGAGGCGATGTACCTGTTGATGATGAACGCGTTCGCTCTGGGTTACCGTCGGTACGAGTGGAAGTGCGATGCACTGAACGTTCCGAGCCGATCCGCCGCCGAACGGCTCGGCTTCCGGTACGAAGGTACGTTCCGCAACGCGACCGTCTACAAGGGTCGATCGCGCGACACCGCGTGGTTCGCGGTCGTCGATGACGAGTGGCCGCGCCTCCGGAAGGAGTTCGAGCGCTGGCTCACTCCCGAGAACTTCGACGGAGAGGGTCGTCAGCGCTCACGGCTGGCGCTCAGCCCGCGTGGACGACCTTGAAGCTCCAGTACTCCATACGTCCTGACGCAAACGACGCGTAGCGTCCCGAACCACGGACGCCGGCAAACTCGCCAAATGCAGCGACGAACAGCCGCGGTATCCGACTGCCGATCAGGGTCCGTTTGCGCTCGTCGTCTATGTCGAGCGCTCGCACCACGTCTTCCCGGATCTCCCGCTCCGAGTCAATAAAGAACCCCGCGTTGGCGAGCTGTCCACGCAGCTTCGGGACGTCCTCTTTCCAGCGCATATCGGTCAGCAGGAACGTCCCTCCAGGTCGCAATACGCGCTTGACCTCGGCGAAGAATCGTTCGATGCGCGGATAGCAGCGCGATGACTCGACGTTCACGATCGCGTCGAAGCTGTCATCGGCAAACGGCAGCGCCTCTGCGTCTCCCTTCACAAAGCGAAGCTTGTCCACACGGTGGTGTTCGTTGCAGAACCGGATACCGGGCTCCGACAGGTCCACGCCGACGTACGATGCCGGTTTGCGGTACCGGGTCAGGAACGACGCGCCGCCACCGCGGCCGGAGCCAACTTCGAGCACGTCCTTGCCTTCGAGCGATGTCCACGACGCCGCCTGGTCGTACATCTGAAGTCCATACCGCTCGCTTTCGTCCTCCGGCGACAGATCGACCGTCTTGGGCGCGTCCAGCCCTGCGAAGCCGTAGTTCATGCAGGTCATCACGACGCTTTTCTTTTCCCGCGCGATGATCCAGCTGTGCCAGTATCGCCACAGCGGCTTCCGGATGAACCGGGGCAGCTCGGCGTAGTTCTCAACGATACTCCTCAAAGAGACTCCTTTGCTGCCGGTTGCCCAATGCAGGCCACCGGCCGACTGGTCATTGTACCCGCGCCGTCGGTAGCTGGCTACCCGCCGAGAATTGGCTGCTTCCAGCCCGTGCGCTGACGCGGTATCATGCCGGTCAGTGACCTACTACCTCTCGCGCAGCCCGGTGCACACGATTGTCGGTGGTGTTCGCGGGCTATACAGGCTGGTTGGGTTTGCGGCCGTGTTTGCCGGGCTCTCCGTGATCGCCGTCGCGTTCCGCGCGTTGATGCCCACCAGCGTTCCGGTTGCGCGCCGTGTAGCGCTTCGCAGGTGGATCGGCCGTCGGTTGACCCGCGCATGCGGTGTGCGGATCGCCCGATCGGGATTCGTGCCGCACCATCTGGTGATGCTCGTCTCCAATCATCTGAGCTGGGTCGACTCGTTCATCTACATGGCCGAGTCGGGCGCACGGTTCGTTGCCGAGCGCGCGTACGCGGTCCCGGTTCTCCGGACGGTCCTTGCGTCGGCTGGCGTCATCTTCGTGAACCGCTCGCGCCTGCGCGACGCACCGCGCGCTGGGCGCGCCGTAAAGCGGGCGTGCGATCGAGGGGAGCCGGTGATCGTCTTTCCAGAGGCGGACACCAGCCGCGGGGCGACGGTGCTCCCCTTTCGTGGTGCGCTTCTCGAGTCGATGGCCAGGTCAGAGGTCGGCGTGTCGTACGCCGCTATCAGCTACCAAACCCCTCCCGGATGGCCGCCCGCGAGCGTCGCGGTCTGTTGGGCCGACTGGACACCGCTGCTCCTGCACGTATACCGCACGTTCCACCCGCCGTGGATTGCCGCGAGGATTCGTTACGGACGTGAGCCGGTTGTCGCGCACGACCGGAAAGCGCTCGCGAGCGAACTCCATGCGCAGGTGAGTTTGATGTTCGATCCGATGCCACAGATGGCGCGCGAAGAACTCGCCCGCATACACGTTCCCCAGACTAGATCCCCCGCTCCTCCAGCTCGGCCGTGATGTCGGCGTGGACCGATCGGGTGATCGGATAGATCGACGCGAACGCCATCGCCGCCAGGAGCAGCCCTGCCGGGACGATCGTCAGGAACGCCCTGATCCAGCTGAGGGCGGCGACCGGTTGGACCGGGAGCGGCACCGCCACGGTGGGCGTAACGTAGCCGCTCGCGTCGAGCGCCTGAGCGACCACCCAGAGCGCGAGCGCGGTGCCGAGTTTCTGCACGAACGAAACCACGGCGTAATAGGTGGCCTCACGTCGTGACCCCGTCTCCCGCGTGTCCCACTGGATCACGTCGGGGATCATCGACCACGGAGTCACGTACGCCGTCGCGATACCCAGGCCCAACAGCGCCGCGAGCGCGTAAACCATCCGGTAGCGTTCGGGTGAGACCAGTGCGATCGCCACCAGCACCGGGACCATGGTGCCGAACCCCACGAACGCCGCGGCGCGCTTGTCCCACCGCCGTGCGATACCAACAGAGACCGGGATGAACAGAAGCGCGACGCCCTGAGCAACCAAGACGAAGTAGTTCGCCTGATCGGGGATGCCCAGGTTATACCGCGCATAGTAGACCAGGTTCGCAGCGATCAGTGTGACCGCGGTCCAGCTGGTGAGGTAGACGCCCATCGCCGCGCGAAAGGGCCGGTTCTCCAGCACCTGCCGGATCCCGCGCAGGGTGGGCGGCTGGACTCCACCCGAAACCGTGTCGCGCTCCTTCACCGCCCGCGCCACCACCAGCGGCGGGATCGCGATCACCGCTCCGACGATCACGCCGAGCAGCACGAAGAGCCGTCCCTCGTCGTCGATCACCCATTGCAGAACCGTGCCGATGATGACCGCAAGGAGCGATCCCGAGATCGAGTAGACCATCCGGATCCCGTTGAGTGAACTCTGCTCGTCGTAGTCGGAGGTCAACGTCGGGGTCAGGCTGTTGTACGCGACGCCCACGACGGTGAAACAGGTGTCGAAGATGATGTACGTCGCCGTGTAGTACGCGATCAGGAACGGCGTCGACAGAGGCGGTACGATCCACATCAGGAGGAAGCTGAGCCCGACCGGCACTGCTCCGGCGAGAAGCAGCACGCGTCGGCGCCCGAACCTCGACCTGACCCTGTCGGCGAGCACGCCGACCACCGGGTCGTTGACAGCATCCCAGAGCTTGCCCAGCAGAATCGCGAGCCCGGCGTACGCCGGGCTCAGCCGCGCAACATCGGTCAGAAAGAAGAGCTGGAAGAACGCGATGATCGCGAGCGGAGCGCTCGTCGTCAGGTCGCCGGTCCCGAAGAGCCAGAACAGACGTCGGCCCGAATGAGATTCGCTCATGCGCCCGGATTATAGAGTTCCGGATGCTCCGGGGCTACCCCCACCGGAAACCGCCACCCCCGCCGCGATCGTGTCTCTCTGCCGCCTACTCGTCGTCCTCAGGCGGCT
>RECL01000157.1 GCA_007694025.1 Spirochaetaceae bacterium | reverse complement strand
CACACCGGGCTTGCGATTGACATCGGGGACGCGCTCTTGACGCTTGCGGTTCTCTTCTTTATACACTTCGGTGAGACCGGCGGCGGCAAGCCGATCGAACAGCACATCGCGCACCGCGAAGAGGTGGTAGACGTCCTGGAGCGCGTACTCGATCGCGCCCGGATCGATCGGTCGGCGCGTCCAGTTGTACTGCTGATAGCGCTTCTTGCTCCCCGAATCGGTTCCACCGATCGTCTCTTCGATTACCGACTTCAGATCCTGTTTCGCAAACTCTAACAGCTCGACCGCGGGACGCAGGTCGACGATCGAGCGCACCATTATTCCGTGCGTCTTGGCCAGGAGCACGCGATCGCTCGCGGAGTCGTAGGTGATCTTGTCGATCGACTTGTTCTCCAACAACTCCTTGATGAGCTCGGCCGACACGGTCGTCGGATCGGCGACCGCCTGCTCGTGCCCGTCGTAAAGCTGCAACAGGCAGAAGCGCTCGCCGTAGACGTGGAGGTTGAACTCGCCCTCTATATCCATCGCGACCGCGTCGACCCCGCGCTCGTCAAGCCGCGCGCGATACTCACGCCATTCGGCGTCGGTCTCTATGTACGTGTAGTCACTCATCTACCGCCTAAGGTACCGAGCACAGGGACCGCCCGTGAATTCCTCAGCCGCGCTATCTGTGGTACACTCGAGCTGTGGGTCAACGGTACCGGCGATAGAGAGCGCCGTGCGCCGTTACGGAGGCATACATGCTACACCCGAGGATCGTGGTTGCATTGCTGGTAGCCGTGGGGATAACGGCGTGCGGTGTTCCGACAGGACCTGACGACCCGGCTACACCCGCCCAGCCTCCATTGCCGACGGTCGAAGGCGCGAACCTGCTGCATCAGTTCGACTTCGACGGCAATCTAGCCGATACCGTCGCGTCGGGCGTGTCACTCACCGTGCATCCGGACACCGCCTCGCACGGGTTCTCCTCCGGCGCCTGGTGGTGGACTGCCACCGATGATCCTGGGGGTGGGCTGATCCTGGAGACGGATCGCATCACCGATCCGGCCGCGTACTCGATCGGACTCCGATTTCGCTTCAACGAGGTCGGTCCGTCGTGGGTGAAAATCATCTCGTTCCTTGGTGACGAAGACGATGGCGGGCTCTACTTCTACGGCGGCTACCTGCAGCTCTATCCGTTTCCCGAAGACGATACGAGGCTCTTCCAGCCAGGAGTCTACTACGATCTGATTCTGTCACGCGACATCGACGGCACGGTTGAGGTCTACGCGATCGATTCCTCGCAGACTATCACCAAGGTCTATTCGGAGGATGACGAGTTCGACGATACGATACCGGTTCAGGTCAGCAACGGACCGCTGCGACGCTTCGCGTTCTTCATGGATGATGACGCTACCGAAGTCGAGTGGACATCGGGCGGGGCCGTGACGAGCATTCGGGTCTGGGACGGACCGATCACAACGATCCGCTTCTAGACGGCGCGAGCAGAGGCTGGTCGACGCAACTCCTTAGCAGCGCGGTTCGGGCGAGTCCCACGGAGCGACCGGTGACACGTCCTGTGGCTTGACCTATCGCTCACCCCCGGACATGATCGGCGCACCGATGAAAACGAATACGCAGACGATCGGAACCATCCTGGTGGTGGTGTCCGCGGTGTCGTTCGGCGCGATGGCGATCTTCGCGCGGATCGCGTACGCCGACGGGATGGACCCGGCGAGCCTGCTGCTGCTCCGCTTTGCGATCGCCGCGATCGTGATGATCGCGCTCGTCGCGATCCGCGGTGACCGGCTCCCGCGCGGGCGAGCGCTCTTCGGGTTCATCGCGATGGGAGCGATCGGCTACTTCGGACAGTCGCTGTGCTTCTTCACCGCGCTCACGATGGCGAACGCGGGACTGGTTGCGCTCCTGCTCTACCTCTACCCCGCGATCGTCACGGGCCTGTCGGCGCTGTTCGCCGGTGAGCGGCTGACGCGCCGCGCGGTCATCGCGATCGTGACGGCGCTCGTCGGTACGGCGCTCACCGTGGGCCCGAAGCTCGACGCGCGCCCGATGGGCGTGCTTCTGGGGGTGGCAGCTGCGCTCATCTACTCCGTGTACATCCTGGTCGGAACGCGCCTGGTCCACGGCAGCAGCCCGATTGCGTCGTCGGCGGTGATCATGACGGCCGCCGCCGTCGCTTTCGGCGCGCTTGGCGCGGCGCGTGGAGTCACGCTCCCGGCGACCGCGTCGGGCTGGGTCGGGGTCGCCGGTGTCGCGATCGTCGCGACGGTGATCGCGATCACGACCTTTCTCTACGGGCTGCGATTGATCGGACCGACGCGCGCGTCGGTGCTGTCGACGCTCGAGCCGGTGACGACCGTCGTCCTGGCCGCGGTAGCGCTCGGTGAACCGATCGGAGTCTTGTCGGCCGTTGGAGGGGGGCTGATCCTGGTCGGCGCGATTCTGCTGTCGGGTCCGACGGCGCCGCGCAGCGCGCCCCCCGGCCCGTCGCTACCTCACGACGATGCGATCGCGAGCAGCTCGTAACTCGATCGCGCTATTTCGCGCCACGCCTGAAAGAGCGTCTGCGGCTCTTCCCAGTGCTCGCGCGTGAGCGCGTGAAACCGCCGGAGGTTGTAGCACGGAACCGCGGCGAACGTGTGGTGCTCGGTATGCCACTCCATGTGCCAGTACATGAACGACGTGAACGGGTCGACCCGGACCGAGCGGCAGCTCTTGCGGAAGTCGTCCGATTCGGGTTCGCGCCCGACGTGCATCGTGTCGTGCACCAGCGTGTGGTACCAGCGTCCGCCGTACCACTGCGACAGCGTCACCAGGACGACCAGGAACCAGTTGCCGGTCGCGATCGCGACGATCGCGAATCCGATATGGAAGCCAAACTGATAGAGATGCGTCAGGTAGGCGTCGCGTCGTTCGCTGTCGGTCGCCTGATCGTAGACGTAGCGCTCCCAGACGCTCCGTCTGGAGTTCCGCCTGAACGGCACGAACACCAGGAGCACCGCGTCGTAGAGCGCGGTCAGAAATCCTGTGAGGTCGACGACGTGGATCGCGCGCAGAAGCACGACGGAGAACGTCTGCGCGCGCGGAAGGACGCGCTCGGCCTCGCTCTCCTTGTGAAGCGTGTAGCGGTGGTGGTACTTGTGACTCATCCAGTAGCGCGCGTGATTCGACGTCCAGTGGACCAGGCCAAAGACCCGTGCGAAGAACCGGTTCAGCCAGCGCGTGCGGAACACGGTGTTGTGCGACAGTTCGTGAACCTGCGGCCTGAACGCGAAGAGCCCGCCGTGGACGTAGAGCGCGAGCGCCATCCATCCCCACTGCCCGGTCGAATAGAAGTGGTACGTGATCCAGCCCGACGCCGCAAGGATCGCGAGCACTCCTATCGAATGGAACAGGCCCTTCAGGTCGCTTCGCCGCGTGCACGCCCGAAGCACCTCGCGATCGACGTCGGGTCTGATCCACGCCACCTCTACGTTTCGATACGGATACGTACTCATCGCGCCGTAAGTATGCCCAAGATTTCTGGTCAGCAATTGCGTTTTTCCGTCACGCATCTTACACTTATAGGACAATGACGCCTCGACCGAACCCGGCCATCCCCGGCACCGCGCCCACCCCTGCCTCCGCCCCGACCGCCATCGACGTAGCGCTGAAGTCGCAGCCGCCGCGGTACCAGAACGCGATTCGCGACTACCGCCAGTTCTACCTGATCGCGGTGACGCGCGGATCACTGTTCTACTCAGACGCGTCGGGTACGATTGCGGTCGGCCCCGGCCGCATGGTCGTGCTGCGCTTCGGCAGTTCGTTCACGCTGTCGACCGCCGCCGGCTACTCCGGCGTATCGGTCGATGTACGCCCACCGACGGGCGGTCTGCTTGAGGGGGCGTCGTTCGTCGCGGCGCGGTCCGAGCGGATCGCGTCGACCGCCGACTGGATCGAATCGGAGCTGTCGCTGCCGGCCGGCGGATCACGGCGCATCGCGTCGTCGCTCGGCCGGGTCCTGGTCGAACTGGCGCTGCGCGACGCGGGGGTCGCGGTCGCCGGTGAGCCGGATGAAGCGCGCTCGCTCCTGTGGGCGCGTCGGGCGAAGGAGGCGATCGGCAACTCGATCTACACGACGATGAGCGTGCAGCAGGTGCTCGCGGGCTTCCCCGTGTCGTACCGCCAGATCGCGCGCTACGTCGGCGAGCACTACCGGGTATCGCCGAAGCGCCTGCAGCTCGACCTGCGGATGGAAGCGGCGCGTCGGCTGCTCACGGAGACGCACTGGTCGGTCACGACGATCGCGATGGAGCTCGGTTTTGGCTCGGCGCAACACTTCTCGAACGCGTTCGGCCGGGCGCACGGCTCGCCGCCAGGCGTGTGGCGCGCGCGACTCGATCCGTCCGATTGTGTATCATCGGGCGCGAAGGAGGCGACATGTCGCTGATAGGGAACATCGTCTGGATCCTGCTGGGCGGGCTGCCGCTTGCGATCGCATGGGCCGTGATCGGTGCATTCTGGTTCGTCACGATCATCGGGATTCCGATCGGGCGGCAGTGCTTCAAGCTTGCAGGGCTTCAGCTCGCGCCGTTCGGCAAGCGCGTGATCGAAGAGCGCGGAGGCGGCGTCGGGCTGATCGCGAACATCTTCTGGCTGATCTTCGGCGGGCTCGAGCTCGCGATCGCGAACCTCATCGTCGCCGTCGCGTACGCGGTGACGATCATCGGACTGCCGCTCGCGGCGCAGAGTCTCAAGCTCGCGCAGCTGTCGCTCGCGCCGTTCGGCAAGCGGGTCGTGCGGCGGTGATCGCGCCGGTACGCGACGGGAGCGCAGCGTTCGGCGACGACATCGCCGCGCAGTACGAAGCCTACTACGACAGCCGGGCGGGGCG
>RECL01000353.1 GCA_007694025.1 Spirochaetaceae bacterium | reverse complement strand
GAGCGGACTTTGGCGACCCGGGCGGGTCGTGAGTATCATCTGCTCGTGAAGTTTTTGATTGCGTTGGTCGTCGTTTCGGTGGTGCTGTCGTGCGGGCGGGAGATCGTGGAGGAGGAGTTCGCGCCGGTCGACACCCATGACCGGTACGTCGATGCACTCATACGGCTCGACTTGCACGAGACGCAGATGGGCCGCGACTGGATCTCCGCGGCGCGCGCCGCGCTCGACAGCCCCTCCGTCGTGTCGACACCGATCGAAGAGACGGTGCTCTTTGACCCGCACGAGCCCGCCGCGATCGGCTACCGCTTCGCCGCCGAACAGGGCCGACGTATAACGATATCGGTCGACACGGACGTGGAACGATACTTCGCCGATGTCTTTCGGGCGCCGGCCTCTTCGGAGGGCACCCCCGAACCGGTCGCAAGCCGCCCTGAGTCGGGAGCCGGAATAGAGTTCGAGCCGCGACGCGACGCCGAGTACCTGCTTCGGATCCAGCCCGAGCTGTTGCGCGGCGGTCGCTTCGTCGTGTCGATCACCGCTCACGCGTCGCTCACCTTCCCGGTCCAAGGAGTCGGGCCCGAACGGATCCTGAGCTTCTTCGGTGACGCGCGCGACGGCGGCGCGCGAATGCACGAAGGTATCGACATCTTCGCGCCGAGAGGAACTCCGCTTCTGGCGGCAAGCGACTCGACGGTGATCCGCGTGGGCGTGCGCGACCGCGGTGGAAACATCGTCACGCTGCGCGATGACGCGCGCGATCTGCTGCTCTACTACGCGCACCTGGACGAGCAGCTCGTCCGCCAGGGACAGCGGGTACGCGCAGGAGACCCGGTCGGGACGACGGGCAACACCGGCAACGCGGTGACCACGCCGCCGCACCTGCACATCGGCGTCTACCAGGGAAGCTGGGCCCGGAGCGTGGATCCGTGGAACTACTTCGTCGATCCGCCGGCAACGGTTCCCACCGAAAGCGTAGCGGCCGACCGCGTCGGCGAGTGGATGCGCCTTTCTCTTTCAGCGTCGGTCACGACGTCGGTTCCCGGCACAACGGTGACACCGCGCTTTGTTAACCGCAATCCTCTCCTGCGCAACCGGCCGGGGCCGGTCGACGCGTCGGGCGCGGGCGAGCCGCCCGACGAACCAGGCGGTCTGTCGTTCGCGCTACCCGCCGGCGAGGCGGTTCGCGCGATCGGCGCGATCGGAGATCACGTCAGGATTCGAACCACCGACGGCCGTACCGGATTCGTCCCGGCGGTTGCGTTGAGCGACCAGTCCGATCCGATTGGCGTTGACGCGACGCAGTCGGCCTACGATCCGCGGACCGGCGATGCGGTTGCGGCGCTCAAGCCGGGGGCGTCGGTTGAGCTGATCGGATCGGCAGGCGAGCGCGCGCGGCTCGTACGCCTGCCCGGCGGTCGGGTCGCGCTGCTGAACTAGCCGCCGAGCACGTGGCGTACGCCGTGCAACGGGATCATGAGCCAGTCGGGACGGTTGTTGATCTCGTACCCGATTTCGTAGATCGCCTTCTCGAGCGTGAAGATGTCGAGCAGGAGCGCTACGTCGGCCGGATCGTCCGGTACAAACGACTGGCCGGCCACTTCGGACAGATACGCGGCCAGGAACGATCCGCCCACGTACGTGTACCACGGCTCGATCCACGGTTCGAGCACCGCTGCGTCCTCGGCCCGAAAGCCGGCGCGCTGCAGGTAGCGGCTCGATACTGCGTAGTGAAAACTGCGCAACATCCCGGCGACGTCGCGGAACGCGCTGTACTTGAGTCGCCGCTCGCCAAGCGACCGCGCGGGCTCGCCTTCGAAGTCGATCAGCACGAAGTCGCGACCGGTGAACAGCACCTGCCCCAGGTGATAATCGCCGTGAACGCGGATCTTTTCCGCACGGATCCGATGATCGGTGATCCGGCCGATCGACTCCAGTATCGCCGGCTCCGAGTCCAGGAAACTCTGCGCCAGTTCATGGATCTCCGGTTGCCGGCCGCGGATCGTCCGTTTGACCTGCGCGACGGTACGCCTGACCAGGCTGCGCAGGTTCTGGTACGCCGATCGCTGGTAGAGCCTGGTGAACGGTTCGGGCGCGAAGTCCCCGCGTTCGCGGTCCGACGCGAGCGCCCGGTGCATCTGTCCGGTGCGCGTACCGAGCAGCGACATCATCTCGAAGAAGAGTGAATCGGCGACTTCGAGCATCCCGTCGGGAGGCGTCGACGCCCCGGGCGCGTGGATGGTGTCGGGCGTCCGGGGCGGAGCCAGGTCGGGCCGCGACAGGATGCTTTCGAAGTAGCGGTCCACGGCGCCGAGCGCGTACGACCACCCGTCTCCCTGATTCGCCTCGTAGCCGATCAGCAGACCAAGCGCGGCGCGATCCGAACCGTTGCGGTCGCCGCCGCGCTCGTACTCCAGGCTCCCCGCGAACCGGGGTACCGACGACATGCTGGTACGATCGCTGAGAAACTGCATCAGCTCGATATCGGGATTCACGCCGGTTTCGAGCTTGCGGTAGAGCTTGAAGAAGAAGGTGTCGCGATAGACGATGCTGGTGTTTGACTGCTCGACCTTGAGTACCCGGCTTGATGACTCCGGATCGAACCCCCGGGCGAGTCCGGACAGGCTGCGGCCGCGGGAGACCGCCATCTGCCCGTGCGCACTCTTCAGGCGTCGTCGCCCAAGGAAGAGCGACAACAGGTGCTCGCGCACTTCGTCGCTGTATACGCCGTCGTAGATTATCCCGTCCTCAGGATCATCGGAGAGCGACGCGAGTACCGCCTGAGGATGCTCCTCCATCACGGCCTCGGCCTCACCGCGAAGCGCGCGCGCAACGATAACGACGTAGGTCTCCGTACGTTCGCCGGCCAGATCGACCCCGACGACGAGCAACCAGCTCCTGTCGTCGGCGCTGCCAAGCGCCGCGTGGTCTTCGATCCGAACACTGCGGATCGACCCGGATTTTTCACGGAACCACCGCGCGCCCGGCATCGACGCCCGGAGCACTCGACAGAGCTGATCCCGCAGGACCGCCGAAAAGCCGGCCCAGTCGCGCTGCGACACGTCGATCCGCGGCACACCGGCTCCACCCGCGTCGCCGGCTGCGACTATCGGGGTCATGCTGAACCAGTAGCAATCGTTGGAGCCGAGCATGATCGTATACGGTCGATCGGTGATCGGCGGGAACGGCGCCTGCGAAAACACCTCCTCCGGCACGTGATCGGCGTACTCCTCCAGCTGGAGCTCGGTGCTCTGGCTGAACCGGCTGAAGTTCGCGACGACCAGGATCTTCTCTTCCTGGAACTCGCGAACGAACGCAAGAACATGCGTGTTGTCGGTCGTGATGAACCGGATCGATCCGCGGCTGAACGCGGCGTAGCGACGGCGCATTGCGATGAGCCGCTTCATCCACCAGAGGAGCGACGACGTGTTGCCCTGCTGGGTCTCGACGTTGACCTGCTCGTAGTGGTACTCGGGGTCGATGATCAGTGGCAGATAGAGACTCTGCGGATTCGCGTCGGAGAATCCCGAATTGCGATCGGGGCTCCACTGCATCGGCGTACGGACCCCGTTGCGGTCGCCCAGGTAGACGTTATCGCCCATCCCTATTTCGTCGCCGTAGTAGATGACCGGCGTGCCCGGCAGCGAGAAGAGCAGCGCGTTCGCGAGCTCAAGTTTACGCCGGTCGTTCTCCAGAAGCGGCGCCAGGCGGCGTCGGATCCCGACGTTGAGTCGCTGCCTGGGGTCTCTGGTGTACGCACGGTACATGTAGTCACGCTCTTCGTCGGTGACCATCTCGAGCGTGAGCTCGTCGTGGTTGCGCAGGAAGATGCACCACTGCGAGTTCGGCGGGATCGCCGGCGTCTGCTCCATGATGTCGACGATCGGGAACGCGTCTTCCATCCTGATCCCCATGAACAGCCGTGGCATGACCGGGAAGTGGAACGCCATGTGACATTCGTCATCGTCGCCAAAGTACGCGACCGCCTCTTCGGGCCACTGGTTAGCCTCCGCAAGAAGCATCCGGTCGTCGTAGCTGCGGTCGACGTGTGCCCGCAGCTCCCTCAGGAACGCATGCGTCTCCGGCAGATTCTCGCAGTTCGTATCATCACGCTCGAAGATGTACGGCACCGCGTCCAGGCGCAGCCCGTCGACTCCCATGTCGAGCCAGTGGTCGAGGGCGCCGAAGATCGCTCGCTTGACTTCGGCGTTCTCGAAGTTCAGGTCGGGCTGATGGGAGAAGAACCGATGCCAGTAGTACGCCTGCGCGACCGGATCCCACGTCCAGTTCGATGTTTCGGTATCCTGGAAGATGATCCGTGCCTCGGTGTACCGGTCGGGCGTGTCGCTCCACACGTAGTAGTCGCGATGGAGGCTTCCCGGTTTCGCGCGGCGCGCGCGCTCGAACCACGGGTGCTGGTTCGACGTATGGTTGATCACGAGCTCGGTGATCACGCGCAGGTCGCGCGCGTGCGCTTCGCGAAGGAAACGCTTGAAGTCGGCGACGTTTCCGTACGCGGCGTGTACGCCAAGGTAATCGGAGATGTCGTACCCGTCGTCTCGCCACGGACTCGGGTAGAACGGCAGCAGCCAGATCGCGTTGACGCCCAGATCCTGCAGGTAGTCGAGCTTGCGGGTAAGCCCCTTGAAGTCGCCCATCCCGTCGCCGTTTGAGTCGTAGAACGAGCGCACGTGCAGCTCGTAGATCACAGCGTCCTTGTACCAGGTTGTCACGCGTCTTCCTCCTCTATCAGATGATAGACCTGCACGGGATTGTGGAACGGGTCGAGTCGGACCCTGTTCCAGTACTCCTTCCACGTTACATCATGATCGGTGAGGAGCTCGCGCATCCGGAACGGACGCGAATCGTTGAGGCCGACCGC
>RECL01000349.1 GCA_007694025.1 Spirochaetaceae bacterium | reverse complement strand
GCGACGGCCCGGTGAACGTCCGCGACGCGTCGGCTTCGCCGACCATCGACCCCCCGAACGGCCACAGCGTCCCGAACGTGACGTCCATACCGAGCCCGCGCGACGCGCAACTTCGGCGGCAGTGGACCAACGCTGCGACCAGCTCGGCTCCAAGGAACTCGGGCGTCGCGACGTCAGGGTCGCGCGGGTAGACAAATGCAATCTCTACCCCTCCGAACGCGTTCGCGGCCAGCCAGTCGAGCTGTCGATCCACATCGACCGTTGCGATCGGTTCGGCAAACCACCACCATCTGACGTACGGGCGTCGGTCGCCCGCGTACCGGTGGACGTCGTTCGACACCCACGGGACAACCCGATCGCCGCGAAGCGGGTCGGGCTCGACCGTGCGGGACGGGCCGTCGATATCGGTTTCGGTACCATTTTCGGTGGAAGTTGTCGTCAAGCCGTGCATTCGTGCCTCGGTTGAAGCCTACCCCAAAACGAGCCGAAGCAAAAGCGGGGTGATCGCGGCGGTCAGGAGCCCGTTCAGGCAGAGGCCCAAGCTGCTCGTCGCGCCTTCAAGCTCGCCACGGGCGAGCGCGCGGGCGGTGCCGATCCCGTGCGCCGCGGCTCCCATCGCAAGACCCCACGCTACCCGATTGGTGACGCCGACTACCTTCAGAACGCTAGGCCCGATCACCGCTCCAGCGATGCCGGTGACGACGACCAGCGCCGCGGTCAGCGACGGGATGCCACCGGCGCGCTCCGATACCGCCATCGCGATCGGCGTCGTAACCGAGGTCGGCGCGGCCGACACTGCGGTAGAGGGGTCTACCGACAGCCAGAGGAACGGAACCACCGCGGACACGACCCCGACGACGGCGGCGAACACGATACCGGTCGCGACCTCCGGAGCGTTGCGACGGAGTACCGCGAACTGCCGGTAGAGCGGGAGCGCGAGCGCGACAACCGAGATCTCCAGGGCGAACGATATCAGCGACGTAGCGTCGCGGTACTCATCGTACGGGACCCCGGCAAGCGACAGCAATGCCACGATGACCGCGACCGACGTCAGAACCGGATGGAGGAGCGGAAATGGAACGCGCGCGTACAGCTTCTTTGCGGCTGCGTAGATCAGCAGCGACGCCGCGATCATGACTGCCGGTCCGGTCGCTATCGCTTCGAGATCGCCGATGCGGTCAACCATCGGGATCCGCCTCAGCGCCAGTCGGCCGATCGCCACGGTGCGCGATTCGCGCGACCATCTGCGCGCTCCTGCCTGTCACGATCAGGACGGCGATCAGACTCAGAAACACCGACACCGACAGCGGCAGCCACTCGCGCGCGATGACACCGGCGTAGCTCATCACCCCGACGCCGGCGGGCACGAACAGGAATGCCAGGTTGTCGACCAGCAGATCGGCGGCGGGCTCGATCCAATCGTGCCGGATCAGACGGGTCGCAAGCGCGACCGTAAGGAGGACCATGCCAAGGACGTTGCCCGGGATCATCGGGACCACCAGAACGGAGAGAACCGAACCGAGCGCGTGAAACCCGATCAGGATGCCGAACGACACGATCACCGCGTCACCGTTCGACCACGACTACGCGGTAGTCGTCGGCGCGCGACTCGAACCGCTTGGAGACGCCGGGAGTCATGTAGATCGTATCCGCGGTCGCGATGATCGCGTCGTAGCCGGGCAGGTCGCGAACCATAGCGAGCGCAGCTTCGACGCCCATCACGAAGGCGGCGGTAGACAGCGCGTCGGTCTTCATCGCCGATTCGCCGATCACGGTCGCGCTCACTACACCCGAGTCCGACGGCATACCGGTTCTGGTGTCGAAGATGTGGTGATAGCGCACGCCATCCTGCACGAAGAACCGCTCGTACGCGCCTGAGGTCACGACGCTTTCGTCGCGCGACTGGAGGATCCCCAGGTATCGGCCACGCTCTCCTGTCGGGTACTGGATCCCGATGCGCCACGGCGCGCCGTCGGGCCGTGGTCCGATCGTGACGATGTCGCCACCGAAGTCAAGGATCGCGTGGCGCACTCCGTCGGATCTGAGGACCGCCGCGGCCTCGTCGGCGGCGAACCCCTTCGCGATGCCACCAACGTCGATTCCCATCGACTGGTCGGGCAGAAACACTTCGAAGGTGTCCCCAAAGAGTTCGATCCGTCTGAAGTCGACCAGACGAAGCACCTGTGCAAGCGCATCGGGATCGGGCACGCGCGGCTCGTCGCGTCCGAACCCCCACAGCCTGATCAGCGGCTCGACCGTGAGATCGAACGCACCGTCGGACAGCTCGCCGAAGCGCACGCCTTCGGCGATCACGCGAAACGTGTCCGGCGACACCCGGACGCGCGACTCACCGGCAGCAGCGTTCACGCGCAACACCTCGGTGTCGTCGTACGCCGCGTCGTTGATGCTCATCCGGTTCTGGATATCCTTCGTGCGGGCAAACGCGCCGCCAAGCATGTCTCGCGACGCTCCGGCCTGCTGGACCGTGATCGTGACCGCGGTTCCAAGCAGTAGCTCGGTCTGGCTTACGCGGGGGATCGTCCGCGGAACGCACGACACGGTCAAAAGCGCCAGAAGCGCGGCGGCAACGAAGGCGGCCACGCGGAAGCGGGTCTTCATCGGTGTGAGGATACCGAAAACCGGATGGTCGGTGAACCGGTGTACGAAATGCGCTGGAATGATAATACTTAAGGCTATGCAGAACACAGAGACCGCAAGCGTTCATCGCATGATCGCGTCGGTGCGCGACGAGGTACGAAAGGCGTTCGTCGGCTCGCCGTCGGCGCTCGATACGATCCTGGTCGGCTTCATCACGGGCCTGCACGTGCTGATCGAGGATATTCCTGGCGTCGGGAAGACGACGCTCGCGCGGTCGCTCGCGCGCGCATCGGGGCTCGACTTCGCGCGAATCCAGTTTTCACCCGACCTGCTCCCCGGCGATGTGACCGGGATGTCGGTCTGGGCGCAGGATCGCCACGACTTTGTGTTCAAGCCCGGCGCGATCATGCATCAGTTCATCCTGGCAGACGAACTGAACCGCGCATCGGCGCGGACGCAGTCGGCGCTCCTGGAGTCGATGCAGGAACAGTCGGTGTCGGTGGACGGCACGACCTATCCGCTCCCGCAGCCGTTCTTTCTGATCGCGACGCAGAATCCGCTTCAGTTCGCCGGGACATTCCGGTTGCCGGAAGGCCAGCTCGACCGGTTTGGACTGTCAGTTTCGTTCGGGTACCCTTCGGCCGACGACGAATCGCGCATCCTGGAACTGATGGAGCACGAGTACCCGGTAGACAAGCTGCAGGCGGTCATCGACGCGGACGCGGTCGTCAGTGCGCGTGCGATGACGCTCGCGGTGCGCGTGGACGCGAAGATCAGGCAGTTCCTGATCGCAATCGCCGACCGTTCGCGCAAGAATCCGCACGTGAGACTCGGTATGAGCCCAAGAGCGACCGGTCACCTGTTGCGCGCATCGCAGGGCGTCGCACTCGTCAACGGGCGCGGATACGTGATACCGGAGGACGTGGCGTCGATCGCGCCGGCAGTGCTCCGGCACCGCCTCATCCTGTCACCGGAGGCCCGGATGGAGGAGAAAAGCAGCGCCCGCGTGGTCGACGAGATCCTGTCGGCAATACCACTGCCGACCGGAGTTGCATGAGATTTCCGATCGTGATCCGACCGGCGCGAACCGGTCTCTACGCGTTCGCGCTCGCTATCGCGTACGTCGCCGGCGCCTATCTTGGCGGTCCACTCCTTACGATCTGGTACGCGATGCTCGCGTTGCCGTTGCTGTCGATGACGCAGGCGATCATCACGACGGCGGCCTTGCGCTACCATCAGGAGTTCTCCAACGATCATCCCGCGAAGGGAGAGGCGGTAGGCTACACGCTGTCGATCACGAACGAGTGTCCGGTTCCTTCGGCCAGGATCACCGCGAGTTTCCACATGGGCCGGGTCGAGTACGGGACGAGCACCAGCCTGCTGCAGCTTCGCGCGCATGAAACAAGCACGATCGAGCACACGGTCCGGTGTCCGTACCGCGGGGTCTATACGGTGGGACTGTCGCGGCTCACCGTCTGGGACATCTTTGGCTGGATCGGCTTCGGGCTCCCGGTGTTCAGCCGGACCTTCTACGTCTACCCGCGCATCCTGCACCTGCCTCACGCGTTCGCCGGGTTTGGCACCGAGCACGCGGTTGCGCAGGCGCTGACCGCCGGAGTGGAGCCCGACGTGACGCTCTACCGGGGTCTGCGACGGTACCGCCCGGACGATGACGTCCGTCACATCTCCTGGCGCAAGCTGGCGCTACTCGGAGAGCCGGTGGTCCGCGAGTACGACACCGCGGCCGAACCGGCGGTGACGATCTGTCTGGACACGCGCGCGGTGGTATCGCGCGAGCGGACGCTTGACGTCGAGGACGGCGCGATCGAGATGGTCGTCGCGCTCGCAAAGCACTACGCCGACCGGGAGGTCCCGGTGACGATGGCAATCGGCCTCGACGTGGTGCGAATCGCCGGAGGCGACGCGAACGCGTTCGCCCGCTTTCACAGCAGTACGATCATGATCTTCTTCCGGTCGCGCGTATCGCCGGCGATCGTGTACGAGACGCATCGTCACGACGGGCGATTCTCCGACGGGACGGTCATCTTCGTGACCGACCGGCTCGACGCCGAAGTGATCGACCTGGTGGAGACGAGCGACGGCCGCAGCCTCCAGGCAGCAGCGATCATCAACACGGTGGGCCTGAATGACGGCGAGCGGCGACGAGCCGCAGCGATCCAGCGATCGCTGCGCGACAGCGCCGGCACGATCGTCACGGTCGAATCGGCCGATGAGCTTGTGCAGGAGCTGGCGCAGACCCACGGAGCGCACGCGTGAATGC
>RECL01000343.1 GCA_007694025.1 Spirochaetaceae bacterium | reverse complement strand
GAGTCGATCGCGGTAATAAGGGCGTAGTAGGAGGCCAGGACCCGCTTCAGTCGCGAAGGATCCTTGTCCGCCAGCGGGTAGCTGCTGCCGCGAAGGAGCCGATCCCGCAAAACCGCAGGCTTGCCGGCGAACTCGTTCTCCAGCCAGTCGACGGCGCTGTCGGGAAGCTCGATCTCATCCGGGTCGTACATGCCGAAGTGTTCTTCCGACGGCGCGATCGGAGCGTGGGGCCGCTGAAAGCTCATCTGAAGGAAGAATGGCCGCGATCGATCGCGCCCTTCCAGAAACGCCAGCGATTCGTTCCCGGTGAACCGCTCGATGGAGTGCTCGTACGGAAGTCGAGCGGGCCCGCTCCCGTCCATTGTATACTCCTGACCCGGCTTCGGCGTTCCCTCCTCGTAGCGGTCGGCCAGGCCGTGCTCGACCAGGTACCGGAAGTAGTGGTGGGTCATGGGGTCGCGGCGGTCGGAATCGATGAGATCGCAGTAGCGGATGTGCTCGAAGCCCTCTCGATCCCATCGGCCCACCATGTGCGACTTGCCGATGAGCGCGGTCTGATAGCCGTGCATCCTGAACACGTATCCGAGGTGTTCGTGCTTCGCCTCGGGGAAGGCGAAGTTGTAGTTGCCGAACATGCGATGCGTGTGCATGTACTCGCCGGTCATGAAGCAGGTCCGCGACGGTGCGCAGATCGGGTTGTTGGCGTAGGCGTGTGTGAAGTCGACGCCCGACGCGGCGATCCGATCGAGGTTCGGAGTCTTCACGTTCGGGTGCCCACGGTAGCCGGTGCAGTTCGCGTTGTGCTGATCGCTCATCAGCCAGAGAACGTTGGGTCGAGCTTTCATGAAGGCCGATTATACCCGCGTCTCGCCCAGGACTCCAGGCCTGCGCCCCAGTCATGAGCGACCTGGCCGAACCTCGGACATGAACCGCAATCTGTCTCCCACGTAGTCCCACTCGGGCGAACGACCCGTCTCTGCGGCCGCACCGCTGCGCTCGCGGCGCGGGCCGGTGTCATCCGGAGGCGGCTGATCGCACGTAGCTGAGCGATCGGAACCCCTGATCCCAGCAGATCAGATTCGTCACCGGCATGCTCTTCAGGTTCGTGATCCGGACGGCAATGAAGTAGACGCCGCGCGGGACCTCGATTCGGGCGAACTCGACCGACTCAGCTCCGCCCGGCTCACGGACGTAGCGAGCATCCCCGATCCGAAGTTCGCACTCGCTGTCATTGGTGAGGAGTTCCCGGCGGATCCCGTTCACCAAGAAGTCGTAGATCCCCGTCCGTTCGACCTTCACGCGGACCCCCTCCGAGTACTTCCACTCCGTCGGGGCAGCCTCATCGCTGTCCGGCAGCACGAACGTGTCCTGTTTCTCGATTCCGACCGACAGGGGTGGCTCGGTGAACTCGACCATCGGGTAGGTATCCGCGTGTTCGTCGAACAGGACGTAGCTCGGAGTGAAGCCCTCGTTCGAGCGCGTGATGTCGTCCCACCACTTCTCGTACTTCCGTCGCATCTCTGCGACGACGTCGGGATACTCCCCCGAACGATCGTCGGATTCGCCGGGGTCGGCGTCCAGACGGTAGAGCTCGCTCCCGTTGCAGAGCTTGAACCGGCTGTCTCGGATGGTCGTGTTGTACCACTTTCGCGGGTGGCGCAGACGATCGTTCCGCGAGACGATGGTCCGGTCCGGCCACTCGTGCGCTTCGCCGGAGAGGAGGGGCGCGAGGTTCGTGCCGTCCACGGTCAGGCCCTCCGGCATCGCGCCCCCGCAGAGATCGACGATCGTCGGGAGCAGGTCGATGTGCGCGCAGAGCTCCTCTACGTCGCGCGCCGCGCGCTGCCCCGGGAGGTGCACGAAGCACGGTACGTGGACGCCGCCCTCGTACGCGCTCACCTTCCCGGCGCGCAGGCCGCGATTGAAGCGGGCGCGTATGTCGAACTGAGCGACCATGTGTCGCTCCCACGGCGTGACCAGATCGACAGTGTCCCTCAGGGGGCCGTTGTCGGGGAAGTAGACGATGATCGTCTTCTCGTCCAGGTGCAGATCGCGCAGCTTTCGACGCAGACGTCCGACGTTCTCGTCGAACCAGCTCATCATCCCGTAGATCTCTTTGTCGCCCTCGCCCTCGTCGAGCTCCCGGTAGCGGCGCTTCTGATCGGGCGGGCACATCGGCAGAGGACGATCGTGGGGCGCGAAACTCGCGACGTAGGCGAAGAACGGACGCTCCGCGTTCTCCTCGATGAACCGCATCGCCTCGTCGAAGATCGCCTCCTCCCGTGGCCCCTGCCCGTCGTGCTCCTCGTCATCTCTGTCGATCGTGTAGTCGTAGATACTCTTCTGGCGGGTGATGATCGCAGAGCGATCGAAGCCGGTGTCCGAGGGTCGCTGGGGACGTCGTGATCCCGTGTGCCACTTGCCGAAGACGCCCGTGCGGTAGCCTTCATGCCGGAGGATGTCGGCGAGCGTCGTCGTGCCCGGCCTCAGGTTGGCCATCCCGCGGCCGGTGTCCCAGACGCCGACCCTCTCCGGATAGCACCCGGTGAGGATTGCGGCACGGGTGGGGGAGCAGAGCGGCGAGACGTAGAACTGGTTCATCCGGACGCTCGTCGCGTAGAGCTCATCCAGGTTGGGAGTGTGCACCTTGCCGTTGGTGTAGCACCCCAGGTCCCCGAACCCCTGATCGTCGGTCACCAGAAGAACGATGTTCGGCCGTGACGCTGCCATTCTCCCTCCTCTACCTCGGACCGTACTCGGTCGCGAACATGAAGTCGAGAATCCTGCCGTGCAGGCGTGCTTCGACGTCCGCGTGGCTCGGGTCGCCGGAGAGGTTGTCCAGCTCGTCGGGGTCTTCCTTCACGTTGAACAGGATCTGTCTGTCCCACCCGGGGCTGTACGCGTATTTCCAGTCTCCCTCACGCACCATCTTCCAGGCATCGCCGGCGACCTGGAACTCGCTTCCGCCCCTGCCGGCGCCATGCTCGCTGAAGGTGGCTTCCTGATAGGTGTCCGCAACGCCGGTCAGGAGGGGAACCATGGACGTGCCGTTCATGGGAACGAGCGGTTCGGCTCCCGCGATCTCGAGTATCGTGGGGACGAGGTCGATGGTATTCGCGAGCGCGGCGCTCTTGAGCCCCTGCGCGAATCGCCGCGGATAGCGCACGAGGCAGGGCACCTTGACCGAATCGTCGAAGAATACCGACTTCCCGTGAAGCCCGTGGTTGTACATCATCTCGCCGTGGTCGCTCGCGTAGATCACGAGCGTGTCATCCAGGATTCCCTTCTTCTCAAGGGCCGCGAGCATCCTCCCGATCCCGTCATCGCACACGTTGATCATGCCGTAGTAGTTCGCCTTGCACTTCTTCAGTTCCTCTGCAGGCATCTCACGCATCGTCTTCGCCATTCGTTTCCGTATCGACGCCGGGAGGTTTGCGCCGTCATCCGCGATCGGATCGTCCACATCGTCCGGGTCGTACATGGTGGCGTAGCGCCCCGGTGCGTCCCACGGTGCGTGCGGCCCGCCCCAGTTGCACCAGACGAAGAACGGCTTGTCGCCGTCGTACTCGTCTATCCACCGCGCGGTCCTGGTTCCGATGAACATGTCGTGGAAGTCCTCTTCGTCGAGCACGGAGGGCGCGTTGTAGTAGTGGGGCAGCTGCGTGTGGCGCTTGACGTAGTCCTCGTGGAACTTCTGGAACACGCCCTTTGCCTTGAGATACGTCCGATACTCGCAGTCACGGTCCGGTTCGTCGGGGCCCGGCACGCCGCAGAAGACCTTTCCGGCATGGCCGTACGACTCGGCAAACCCCATCTCGGCCAGGCGCTCCTCGAATCCGGGAGCGCCCGGGTGGATGCCCTGCGCGAGGTGGGTCTTGCCGATGTGGACGGTATGGTACCCCGCGGCCTCGAGCGCCTGGGGAAACGTCGGTTCTTCCCTGCAGAGCCGGGTGTTGGAGTTGTGCATGATCCCGGTACTGTGTCCGTAGCGGCCGGTGAGGAGCGCCGCGCGCGCAGGGATGCACAGCGGCATGGGCGTGTACGCTTCGGTGAGCTGCACGCCCTCTCTCGCAAGCCGATCCATGTGCGGCGTGCTGATGGCCGTGTTCCCCGAACACGACATGAACCTCGCGCTGTGCTGGTCCGAGTACATGAACAGCACGTTGGGTCTCTTCTCTGTCATTATTATCTGCTCCTTCCGATTCTGTGGACGAGCGGTACTCCTTTTACCGCTTCCGGTTCCGCACCCGAATGGTAGACGATATCAGGATATTCGTACAGGTGTGCCGCGCGTGAACCAGGGGCTGCTCACAACCACAGAGCGCTCAGCGGCAGCGCATGGAGGTTGTCACCAAATGGCACCACCGCTGTCCCGGTGCAGAGAATGAACTGGTGCCGAAATTGTTGACGCCCGGTGCCCGCGGGACGACCACAGGTTCACCGCCGCTGCAGCCCTCACTTCTGAGTGTCAAGCGACATCAATCCTCATCCCCTGTTCCAGAAGGACATCACGAAAGGTGCGATGGAGGACAGCGTCAAGGGATAGCGTGCTCACCCTTGCGATCGGGAGCCTGGAAGCGCGAACGAGCGGGCGAATACCGTATGATAGCCCTTGAACCCCGAACCTCAGATCTGAGCCGACGCCTCATCCCCGGCATAGACGATCTCATCACCCTTCACGCCGTCGAGCCAGACCCGTAGCGTTCGCTTCGTGACCAATCCGTCGAACGTCCCTTCTCTGCGGCCGATCGTCAGTATCCGAGAGCGGTCATCCCAGCGCATCGTCGTGCGGGCATAGGCGCCCTGCTCGTAGTCCCACCCGTCGCCGGCGTCCTCGTACATCACGAACACCCCATCGGCCCCGGAGTGGATGCGGAGAT
>RECL01000296.1 GCA_007694025.1 Spirochaetaceae bacterium | reverse complement strand
GGAAGCACGAACCCTACCAACCCACCGAGCACGATCCCGAGCACGATCCCGGTCCCGACCGGTAGTCCCGCGACGAATGAGAAGTAGCTGACCAGCGGCGCGAGCGTCGTTCCGAACAGCGCGACCAGCAGGCTGTTGCGAAAGGGGATGCGCTGAACGCGGGTATACACGAACACTCCGCCCAGGATCGGCCAGATGTTGTAGACGTTCTTGCCGAAGAACGCGAATCCGACGACCGTGTAGACCGCGGCGATGAACGGCCCGGTCACTTCGACGCCCGACAGCTTCATCAGTGCGACAGACACGAGCCCGCACAGGCCCGCGTTGATCATCGTTGCGCCGGCCCCGCCCACGGCCAGGTAGTCGCTCAGGAGCAGGCTCCTGGCGGTGATGATCCGAAGCAGTCCCGGAGCCGTTACCGCGATCGGGTCGATAAGAATGCCGGTGATGAGCAGCAGCGTCGGCAATGCCGCAAGAAAGGCATACGCGCGGCGCTCGCTCATTCGGCACTCCGCGGTTGAGACGGTAATAGTGAACGCATCGCCGGATTTTACCGGGAAATCAAACCGCAGACAACCGCCCGCCAGTCGACTCCTTTGACGGACGACCGGCCCAGACGGTATACCGAAGCATGGTTCGATTCGTTGTCAAGTTTGGGGGCTCCAACCTGAAGAGCGCCGCGGACATCCGCCGGTCAACCGAAGTCGTCCGTGCGTACGGGTGCCCGGTGGTGGTCGTCGTGTCCGCGTTCGCGGGGATCACCGATCGGTTGATCCACGCGATCGGTGAGGTGACGCTCGCGCTCTCGTCGATCGACGCCGTTATCGAAGCGCTGCGACGCATTCACGGCGACGCACTCATCGCGCACGTCACCGACGCTGAGCGCCGCGCTGCGGTACTTGACGTCATCGAAGAGCGTCTTTCGGGCCTGGACCGGTTGCTGCGCGGCGTCCACTACATTGGTAGCGCGCCCGACTTCGTCTCCGATGCGGTGTTGGCCTGCGGCGAGCGTCTGTCGGCGCCGGTGATCGCCGCCGCGCTGATCGATCTGGGGATCGACGCGGTGGAGGCGTTGCCTGAAGACATAGGGCTCCTGACCGATGGCGTGCACGGCAACGCAACCGCGCTCACCGGCGCGAGTTCAGCGGCCGTTTCCGCCGCGCTCGGGGGCGACCGGACCCGGGTCGTACCCGGCTTCTACGGCGTCGGAAAGGATGGCAAGACGACGCTGTTCGGGCGCGGGGGCTCCGACTACACCGCCGCGGTCATCGCGCGGTGTGTCGGTGCGGCCAGTCTGGACCTGTGGAAGGACGTCGACGGATTCCTGTCGTGCGATCCGCGAATCGCGTCGGACTCGCGCACGATCCCCTACCTCACCTATGAAGAAGCGGCCGAGCTGTCGTACTTTGGGGCGAAGATCTTCCACCCGCGGACCGTCGAGCCGCTCGAAGGAGACGCGATCCCGGTCCGGGTCATGAACGTGACCCGCTTCGCCGGGGCGATCGAACCGTATACGACCGTTGGGCCGCCGCTCGGCGAGGCGGCGATCGATCCGCGCGTGATCAAGAGCGTCGCGTCCACCGACGAGGTCGCGGTCGTGCGGCTCGAGGGCCCGGTCGTCGGTTCCCGCCCCGGCATCCTCGCGCGCGCAACGTCACGACTGGACGCCGCCGGCGTCAACATATCGAGCGTCATCACCGCGCAGACATCGATCAACCTGATCTTTCGCAGCCAGGATCTGCCGCGCGCGCTTGCGGCGCTTCAGGCCGACGCGACGCCCGGGGTTCTCACCGTTGTTCCGATCGAGGACGTCGCGCTCGTCGCGGCGGTGGGTGAGGGGATCCGCGACCGGTTCGGCGTTGCGGGGCGACTGATGATGGCGGTCGCGAGCGAAGGGGTGAACGTGCTGATGATGCAGGCGGGCGCGAGCCCTACCGCGGTCTACCTGATCGTTCACCGCGACGACCGCGAGCGCACCGCACGCGCTATCCACGACGCGGTGTGAGCGGCGCCGGTACTGGTGGTGTGGGCAGCGTCAGAAAAAAGGGCCACCTGAAGGTGGCCCGTCTCGCATAGGTACTGCGGACTAATACGTCCGATCCGAGCGGTTATCCCGGATCATCCTGACGACCTTGTCTACACCGCGGTCGATCTGCGGCTTGAAGAACCAGCCGATCGCGACGCCGACCACAATCCAGAACAGCATCATGCGCCTCCCTTAGGCGAACGAGGAGCCTCGTCCTCGTTCTTGATGTCGATGGTGACTCCCGGCTCCGGCGACACTTCGTCCTTGGGAGGAACGGTCACGGTCAGTATTCCGTTGCGATAGACCGCCTTGACCGCGTCGCGGTTGAACTTGTCGGCCGGAACGTAGTAGCGCTGGTCGGAGAAGCTCTTGCGCTTCAGCCGACGCTTGAAGTAGCGTGCGCCTTCCGGATCGCCCTGGCCCTCGGGTAGCGTGCCGGAGAAGACCATGTGGTCTCCCTTGAACTGAAGGTTGATGTCCTTCTCGCTGAACCCGGCGATCGCGAACTCGAAGACGATCGTCTTGTCGTCGGTCATGTAGACGTTCGCCGGCGGGAACGAATAGGACGAGTAGAACTCACGGCCGAATATCCATCCCTTCTCGTTCGGGTGAGGAATATTGTCCGTGAACGCGGTGGTGAAATCTTCGGCAGCGGAGAAGATGTCGTCCATCAGCTTGCCGAGATCCGGGAAATCGTGACGTTTCATAAACGCCTCCTGCGTCCGGCTTACACAGTAAGTCCGGATTGATAACCGCCCATACGCGACGGTTTGGGCCCTTTCGGCGCCCACTGATAGTATAACACCGGCCGACCCGATCCGTGGCACCCGAATCGACCACCCGAATCGACCGAGTGACAGCATTCCGACACTCTGGTACCATCGGCGGACTGTGCGTGTGCTCTGTATCGGTGAAATAGTCGGCAAGGCCGGCGTGTTCTGTGTCAAGACGCTGCTTCCCGACCTGAAGCGCGAGTTCTCCGTGGACTTCGTGATCGCGAACGGCGACGGCGCGACCGGAGGCTTCGGAATCGGCAAGAGCCACGCGGTGTACCTGCACAAGCTCGGTGTCGATGTGATCACCGGCGGTGATCAGCTGTTTTTCAAGAAGGACATGGTTCCGCATCTGGAGAGCGCGTTCTACGTGCTGCGGCCGGCCAATCTACCGCCCGCGGCGCCCGGTCGCGGCTGGCGAATCTTCAACGCGGGTGACGTTCGCGTCGCGGTCATCAGCATGCTTGGGCAGGCGGGTTTTGACCGGATGCACGGCGGAAACCCGTTCACCTATCTGCCCGAGCTCGCGTCGCGCGCGCGCGCGGACACGCCGTACGTGATCGTCGACTATCACGCGAACACGACCGCAGAGAAGAACACGATGTTTCACCACATGGACGGGCAGGTGTCCGCGGTCGTCGGGACCGGTACGCGCGTGCAGACCGCCGACGCGACGGTCAGGCCGGGCGGCACCGCGGTGATAACCGATTTGGGGCGGACCGGGAGCCTGGACAGCGTCGGAGGGCTTGACCCCGGCCCCGAACTGCGCAAGTTCCTGACGCAGGTGCCGGAACGATCGTCTGATACCTGGGTTACGCTGGAGCTGCAGGGGGCGCTGATCGATATCGACGAGACCGGGAAAGCGGTGTCGATCGAGGCGGTACGCCGTCCATGCACCGCGAGTACGACTGGCTCCGACGCCTCCGCCGATTCGGAGTAGACCTCAGCTGGTCTGGTCGTACCCGTAGACGGCGCAGAACTCCTTGACCACCTGCCTCTTGACCGTGGCGTAGTCGGGGCGCGATCGTCCCGACGCAGTCAGAATCCGCGCGAGCGACGTCACGCCGCGATCGCGGATGCCGCACGGAACGATCCACGTGAAGTGCGACAGATCCGGGTCCACGTTGAACGCGAAGCCGTGCATCGTGATTCCCCGAGTGACCGCTATCCCGATCGCGGTGATCTTCTCGGTTCCGACCCAGACGCCGCGATGCTCGTCGTCGCGGCCGGCCGCGATATCGTAGTGCCGGCCGAGCAATCCGATGAAGATCTCTTCCATCCGCTCCACGAACTGCCGGAGCTTTCGCTGGTGGTTGTACAGGTTCATGATCGTGTAGCCGACGATCTGGCCCGGGCCGTGGTAGGTCGCCTCACCGCCACGTGTGATGCGATGCACTTCCACGCCGCGCGATGCAAGCTGGTCGACCGGGGCCAGGATGTCGGCGTCGGTCGCCTTGCGTCCCATCGTGATGACCGGCGGGTGTTCGACCAGGATCAGCGTGTCGGGGATCTGCTCTGCGCGTCGTTCTTCGACCAACCGCAGCTGCAGGTCGAGCGCTTCACCGTAGCGCATCCGGCCAACGTCGCGAACCGCCAGGTCAGGCACCACGGTTCTCCTGGACAAGACGGGTGATCGTATCGGCGATTTCGCTCAGCGGCACCTGCAGCTCAACGTGCCCGAGCAGGTGCGCAACCCGCGGCATCCCGTAGACCACCGACGTCGCCTCATCCTGACCGATCGTCAGTCCGCCGCGCTGCAGGATCGATCCGAGCTCCATCGCTCCGTCGCGGCCCATGCCGGTCATGATCACGCCGAGCGCGCGGTTGCCGAACTCCCTGGCGACCGAATCGAACAGCACGTCCGCGCTCGGGCGATGACCGTTGCGGTGCGGATCGCTCGACAGCGACACGTGCGGGCGGGAGCCCCCACGCACGACGATGTGGTGATCGCCCGGCGCGATCAGCACTCGATTCGCCTGGATCGGGTCGTCGTTCTGCGCCTCCACGACCGTGAGCGGGCAGATTCGATCCAGGCTCCGCGCGAACTCGGTCGTGAAGCCGGCCGGCATGTGCTGAACGACCACGATGCCGCATCCCAGGTCTCCCGGGAGCTGCGCGAACAC
>RECL01000316.1 GCA_007694025.1 Spirochaetaceae bacterium | reverse complement strand
AAGCGCCGATACTACGGCGCGTGCATTCGCGTCGACTCCGGCGGGGTGGACAGACTCACCGACGACCTCGACCTTTCCGCCTTCGACATGATCGCCGCGGCGCGTTCGGCGATCACCGCGGCGCCCGCTTCGTGGCGATCGCTACCGTTCGTCGTGACAGGCCCGCACGCCGACGGCTTTCTGGCCGAACTCACCGATGAGGCTCGGGATCGGATCGTCCTGGATCGGGGGGCGCGCGCCGGCTGGTCTGTTGAGCTGGCCCGGCTTGCCGCGCTACGCGCCGAGCGCGGAGAGTACGACCGCGAAGACGCGGGCCCCGACTACGTACGCAGCAGCGACGCTGAGCTTTCGATCCAGACCCGTTCGAACTCCGCGGGTGGAACTCGATAGACGAGTCAGCCGGCGTCGTTGTCTGCCGGTTTGCGCTGCGGGATCGACGGGAGCGTTGCCGGCGCAGAGCTCTGCGCTGCCGCGCGGTTCTCTTCCTGGATCGCCTGGTAGACCTCGTGGCGGTAGACCTTGACGTCGCGCGGAGCGTCGATACCCAGTTTGACCTGGTCGCCCTTGATCTCGACGATCGACACTTCGATCGAATCGCCGATCACGATCCGCTCGTTCAGCCGGCGAGCGAGAATCAGCATCAGCGACTCCCCGCCTTCGCAAGCTCATCCAGAATATAGTGCTTGATCTGCCACTGCGGGTTCAATGAGATTGCCTGCTTGCCAAGCCGCCGCACGCGGTTGACGATCACCGGTCCCTGCAGGTTCGCGCTGATCCGGCTCTCATCCTCCGGGATCGTCACGATCGCGAACGCGAGGATGTCCTCTTCGTTTTCGTAGCCGATCGCCTCCAGGTCGTCGTCCGACACGTCGAGCACGTAGTCGCTTCGAAGGTCGTACGGGTTGAGCAGGATGAACGCAATCTGCTCGTCCTCGATGCTCTGAAGCCAGTAGAATCCCGACTGGAGCGCGTCGAGCAACGCGTAGTCGTGGAGACTCTCAAACCCGAACAGTCCCACGGGGAAATGAATGAGCTGGCGTTCCTCGACCTCGATCGGACCGTACGGTTTGGTTGAGATCCTCATGCCTACCTCAGAAAGTCGAGCAGCGTCGGCTGGATCACGCGCGCCGCCGCGCCAAGCGCCGCACGGTGCGTGTACTCGAGCATCCGAAGCCGCGTGATGGCTTCGGTCAGATCGACGTCGACCTCGTTCGAGTAGCGACGCGTGATCTCCGGGATCGTGCTCTGCGTACGCTCGAACGCGAGCGACAGCCGTTCGTCGTACGACCCGAGCTGTCCGAGCCGCCCGAGCAGGTTGGACAGAGAAGTGTCGATCCCTCCGAGCGCGCGACCACCGATGTCGAGCGTGTCTCCGGCGACCAGCTGATCGCGGAGCGTGATCAGCGTATCGAACATCGAGCCGCCGAACACGCGCGCCGACGACGCGATGTTCTGCCCAGGCGCGTTACCGAAGTCGTTCAGGATTCCCAGGTCACGAAGAACCGTGCCATCGGGACCTTCGTCGATCCAGAGCTGGTGCGGCGACGTGCCTTCGAGCACGAGGCTGTTCTGAATCGGATCAAGACGCGCGCGAACCGGCGCGCCGGAATCGTTGATCTTGCCGATGATCGAGAACACGTTGTCACCGGTGCGCAGTTGCACCTCCACGCCGTCAACGGTGATCGTCGCGTCCTGCTGGACAACGTAGCTGGTCGCGTCAACGCTGCTGTAGATCTGCTGGTGCTCGGCCCAGAACACCTTGTTGCCCGCGAAGTTCAGCGGTATGTAGCTTCCGTCGGCGATCTCGGCGCGGCCTTCGGAGATCGACCCAAGGTACTGCACCTGCGTGATGACCGGCTGATCGAAGCCGTCGATGCGACCTTCGATCGGCCGGAACGGGAGCGTCTTGGTCCGGTCGCCGGCGAAGATCATCGCGCCATCGCCACCGCGCGCGTTCGCGGTCTCTACCAGATGGTTCAGTAACTGGTTGATCTCTGCGGCCATCACCCGCGTGTCGTCGCGACTGTAGGTCCCCTGCGCACCCTGGAGCGCGAGCTCGCGTGCACGCTGAAGGACGTTCACCGCCTCCTGCATGTACCCTTCGCTCTCCCGGTGACGCAACTGCGCCGTTTCAATGTTGTTCGAGTATCGGTTCAGTCGTGTCAGATAGCTGTCGTGGCGCGTCGCCTTCGCCGCGGCGGCGGGATCCGTGCGCAGCTCGTGCAGCCGCGACTGACTCGCGATCTGGTTCTGCACGCGAAGGAGCTCTGCCTCGCGCCGGCGCGCGTGGTACTGCATGTCGTCATTCGGCAGATTCGTGCTTATGCGCTGCATTTACTACACTCCCATCCGGTTGATTATCGTGTCGAGCATTCGGTCGACCTCCGATATGAAGCGCGCCGCGGCCGCGTAGCCGTGCTGAAACTTGATCATCTGCGCGATCTCTTCGTCGATGTTGACACCGCTGATACTCGCGCGCGTATCGGTGAGGTCTTTCATGATCGCATTCTGCGTCGCGAGCGATATTTCGGCCTCGCTCCCTTTGAGCGCGACGGTAGCGACACTGTCCGCGAAATAGTCGTCGAAGCTGTAGATCTGACCCACCATGACTGGCTGGTTGCGGATCGACGCGATCCGCAGCGCCGCCGAGCCGTCTCCAGGGTTGCCCGGACGACCGGCATCGCCAAGACTGGCCGCGATCGCCGCCGGCTGACGAACCAGATCGGGGTTCACGCCGATCCAGCCCGAAGGATGCGCAAGCGGGGCGACCGCGAACTCCAGATCGCCACCGCGTAGCAGGTTCACCGCGTCGGGCTGATCCCAGCTGAACGCATTGTCGGGCCCGGGGGCCTGAAGGATCCCGGCGTATCCGACCAGAAACTGACCGGTGTCCTCGACGTAACGGATCACGAAGTCGGGGTTCTCCGGGGTCTCGGCCGGCGCCGCCTTCAGCGTCAGACGCCCATTCCCGTCGATCCGTGCGACGACCTCGCTCGCGGAGAAGTTGATCCGGTTCACGACGTCGGCGACCGTATCGGTCGCGGAGTAGTCGATCGTCACGATCCCGCGCGGCCCCGACAGCGTCATCGTACCGGCGAGGCCGATCTGTTGCTGCGGATCGAGTCGGTTCGTTCCGGTGATCCGGAAGATGTAGCTCGAGTCGAACTGCCCATCGCCGTTACGATCGTAGTTCCCAAGCGCGTTCGCAACGAACGGGTACTCGACGAAGAAGTCGCGACCGCTGCTGCCGTCGAGCCCGTACCCGCCACGGTGAACTTCGTTCACCAGGTCGACGAAGTTCACGGCCATATTGTCCAGTCCCTGGATCTCTTCCCTGATGTCTACGTCGCGCAGCTCGACAAGCGCGGCAAGCTTACCCGACGCGAACCGGGCCGTCTCTCCGCCCTGCGCCCACGTCACGCGCGAAAACCCTTCGTTCAGAGGGTCGCGCTCGGTTGCAAGGGCGATCGCGACGCCACCCTGAACGAGCTGCCGCCCGCCGGTATGGACGTTGAACTCATCGGGGTCGCTCGTGTTGATCGTGACGTCGATGAGCCTGGAAAGCTCTTCGACGCGCAGATCGCGCTGATCGCGCCAGTCGTTCGGATTGTCCCCGGCGGCCTCGACCTTGACGATCTCGCGGTTGAGCGCTGCGATCTCGCGGGTCAGCACGTTCACCTGGGCAACGGTGGTCCTGATCTCGTCCTGGAGCATCGAGCGAATCTGTTCCAGACTCTGGTAGCGCAGCTGAATCGCCTCCACCAGCCCCTGGCCGCGGGAGAGCACCTGCTGGCGCGCTGAGATCTGCTCCGGGAAGAGACTCAGCTCCTGCCACGAGTCCCAGAAGCGGTCCATCAGTGTTCTCACCGATACGTCGGTTGGCTCGTTGTAGACCTGCTCGAGCATGCGGATGTAGTCGTTGCGGCTCTCCCAGTAGCCCTGGTCGCTCGACTGAGACACGATCCGCCCCTCGAGCAGCATGTCACGGACCCGCTCTATCCGCACTATATCGACGCCCTGCCCGATCTGTCCGGGCGTGTTCGCCCGGTTGAGCTGCGGTCGGTAGAGAGGATCGGTCGGCGCAAAATGGACGCGCTGCCGGCTGTACCCCTCAACCGACGCGTTGCCCAGGTTGTGCCCGACGGTCTGAAGCCCGCGACTGTGCGCAAAAAGGCTTCGCTTGCCCAGTTCGATTCCTGAAAACGCCGATTGCATAGGCTCTCCTACAGGTGGCGGTCGACGACGAGCGCGCTCGAATCAGCCGGCGATCGCCTCCCGCACCGCGAATAGATCGTACCCTTCTGGTCGGGGAATACCTCGTGCAGGAGCGCGTTGGTGGTGGCTACATGGCCGCTGACGTACGCGTCGAGCTGCTCGGTCCTCCCTTTCGCGCCGAGGGTGGCAACCTGCAACGCGCGCGTGCACGCAAGGAGCTCGGCGCGTTCGCCATCGGGAACCTTCGCGATCAGCTCTCCGATCCCGGCTTCGACGGCAACACCGAGCTGGGCACACGCGTCGGCGAACGCGGCAACGCGCTCCTGCTCGACCGCGGCGATCTCCTGACTCGCTGCCTCAAGCGACCCTATGAGCCGCTCGAGCGACGCCCAGTCACGCTCGAGGATCGCGCCCTGCAGCGCGCCCTGAGCGTCGGCAAATGAGGCAATCTGTTCGGTTTCAAGCGCGATCAGCGCCTTGAGTCGATCCAACGACATTGTACCCCCGGTCTCTCTCCTTCAGTATCGGAGCATTTCGCTGTGCGATAAAGCCGATGCCTGCTATAGTCGGCAATGGAGGTTCGTGTGACTCTCGATGGACAGCACTACGACGTCGTCGTCATTGGCGGCGGAGTGGCCGGGCTCGCCGCGGCTCAGTACGCGGCGCTTGCAGAGCTTCGAACGGTCGTTCTTGAGGGGACCGGTATCGGCGGACAGTGCCTGCACATCGGCGCGCTCGAAAACTATCCCGGGGTAGACCCGCCGCCGAACGGCCTCGACTTCGCACAGACGCTCCAGTCGCAGGCTGAACGCTTTGGCGCGCGCGTAGTAGCGTCGCAGGCGCTACGAATCGACAAGGATGAGGCGTTCCGCGTGGAAACGACCGATGGCCGGATCGACTCGCTCATCGTGATCCTGGCAACCGGGGCGACCCACCGCACGCTCGGTGTACCCGGGGAGGCAGAGCTCGCCGGACGCGGCGTATCGTACTGCGCGACGTGCGACGGCCCGTTCTTCCGCGACCGCCCCGTGATCGTCGTTGGCGGCGGCGATTCGGCGTGCGATGAAGCGTTGTTTCTGGCCGGGCTGACCGACCGCGTCACGATCATCCATCGCGGTCCAAAGTTGAGCGCTCAGCGCGGTCTTGCCTCACGCGTGCTCGCGCATCCGGCGATCGACGTCCGGTTCAACGCAACCGTCCGGCGGATCGACGGTGCTGCAAGCCGGTACGGATTTGATACCGTCAGCGGTGTCGTGGTCGATGTCGGGGGATCCGTGCAGACGATCGCGGCCAACGCGGTCTTCGTGTTCATTGGTTCGACGCCTCGAACCGACCTGGTTCCCACGCTCCCAAAGGACCACGATGGTCGGGTCATCACCGACGAACACATGGAGACGACGGTTCGCGGGCTTTTTGCGGTAGGAGAGGTACGCCGGACACCGTGGCGGCAGCTCGTGGTCGCGGCGGCCGAAGGAGCGATCGCGGCCAACCGATCGGCGTGGCGAATCGAAACCGACCAACTCGGCTTTGCCGACAACCGGTCGACCGGTATACTCTCACCCTGTGACTGCTCGTAACCGTTGTTTCGCTCTGGTCGCGGCGCTTGTCGTGGTCGCCGGTGTTGATAGCCGCGCGCTGTCGTTCTGGGACGATACCCCCGACGATACTCTCATCGAGCAGCTGCTCGATGAAATGACACGCGAAGAACTCCTGGGACAGACGTTGATGCTCGGCTGGGCCGGAGAAGACCCCAGCGGAGAGATCATGCGCTGGTTGCGCACGACCAACATCGGAGGAGCGAAGGTCTTCGGGTGGAACGGCCTGAACCTGGTCCGGCTCGCGTCGGCGATCGGCACGATGCAGCGTGCCGCGTCGCAGCACAGGCTCGGTATACCGATCCTGACGGCTACCGACCAGGAGGGGGGATGGGTTCGCCACGTCAAGGGTAGCGGTGATCTGGTCACGTCGGTGACGCCCGGCAACATGGCGATCGGCGCGTCGGGCCTCCCGACCGATGCGTTCTGGAGCGCGTACTACATTGGTATGGAGCTGCGCGCGCTCGGCATCAACATGAACCTTGCGCCGACGATCGACGTCTACATCAATCCGGAGGCACACGTGATCGGCCCGCGCGCATTCTCAAGCGACGCGGTGCAGACCGGCATCCTGGGCACCGCGTTTTTCCACGGCCTGGAACGCACGCGTGTGATCGCGACCGCGAAGCACTTCCCCGGACACGGGAACGCATCGGGGGACTCGCACGGTATGCTCCCCGTCCTTGGAGACACGATCGAAGAGCTGTACGCGCGCGACCTGGTGCCGTACCGGATGCTGATCAACGAAGGTGTCCCAGCGGTGCTGTCGGGCCATCTGAGCTTCCCGGATATCAGTGGCGACGCGCGACCTGCTTCGTTGTCGGCGTTCTTCAAGCAGCAGCTGTTGCGCAAGGATATGGGTTTCCGGGGACTGATCGTCACCGATGACCTCTACATGGAGGGAGCGTGGGTCTACGGCGCTCGCGAGCGGTGGGGAATCGAGCAGATCGTTATCGAAGCGCTCCGCGCGGGTAACGACATGGTAATGCTTTCGCGGACGCCCGACCCCGGCGGATCGGTCTGGCGCGCGATGCTCGGAGAGTACGACCGCGACCCGGTCTTTCGCGAGCGGATCCGCGACGCGGCCAGGAACGTCCTTGCGATCAAGATGCGCTACCTGAAGCCCGACGACCGCGTCCCGCTCGAGCCCGACACCGACGCGATCCGGTCGTACGTCGCGAGCAGTGACGGTGCGGCGTTCTTCCGCGACCAGGCCGCGCGAAGCGTCACGATCGTCGCAGACGCTCGCCTTCCGGTTGATCCGCGCTCAGCAGGACGGACGCTGCTCGTCGGCAAGGACCGCGACTTCCTGGCGATCGGAAGAGAGTTCTTCGCGGGCGCGGACACGCTGCGGATCGAATCCACGCGATTCGACGTCGCTTCGGCCGCCGACCGCGCACGGTTTCGCGCCGCGCTGTCGCGCTACGACACGGTGATCTTCTGTCTGTCCGACCCGAACACGATGCAGGTGCTGCGCGAAGCCGAAACCTTCGACGTCAATCTGGTCGTGCTGTCGATTCTTACCCCGGTCTACCTGTTCGAGCTTCCGTGGATCGATAGCGCGGTCGCCGTGTACGGGTGGGGTGTCGAGTCGTTTCGCGCCGGATTCTCCGCGATGACCGGACGGATCGATGCCACCGGCCGGTTCCCGGTCGCGGCTCCTAGGCGGTAGAACCGATGCGCTGGTCGCTCGTCGACGCGGATCGACTCGATCCGCTGATCCGTTTTCTTGGCCCGCGGGAGGCCGGTTGCGTCGCGTTCACCAGACGGCTGATCGATCGCGGACGAATCGTCGTGCCTCCTCGGAGGCGGTACCGGATCCTGGTCCGCCTGGCCGGTGACCGGATTACCGGCGCGATCCTGCAGGATACGAGCGGACTCTACTACCCGGTGATCGACCCGGCCTCCCCTGGTATCGAGCCCGACGCGATCCGGCTGCTCGAGCGGGGTTCGAAGCGGCTCTACTCGATCATGGGCGTCGGCGACGACGTACTCGCGCTGGAGGCGGCGTTCGAACGCCCGGTCAAGCAGACGGTCGACTACCATCTGATGGTGCAGTCGCATCCCGCGATCGATACCCGGTCTGCGCGGATTCCACGCGGCCTGGCGATCCACACTGCAACCGTTGACGACGCCGACCGACTCTTCGGTATTCAGAAGAAGTACGAGCTTGAGGAGGTGCTCCTGCCGGGCAGTCTCTTCCGCGATGACGCGTGCATGCATCACCTGGTCGAGACGCTGCGGCGTGAAGTGACGTTGTACGCGACCCTCGACGGAGTCGCAATCGCGAAGGTCGGAACCAACGCGCGGGGTATCTTCTACGACCAGGTTGGCGGAGTCTTCACCGAACCACACCTGCGCGGCAGAGGAATAGCGACGCTGTTGATGCAGCGTCTGCTCGAAACCATTGCAGCGGACCGAAAATCGGGTACACTGTTCGTGAAGAAGGAGAACGGAGCTGCGCTACGCATGTACTCCAATCTCGGATTTCGACTCGAAAACGAGTTCCGCATTTCGTACTACGGATAGGATATGATGCGCAAGAGCAGAAAGCAGGTCTACTCGATACTGATGGTTACAACCGAGATCATGCCGATCGCGAAGTCCGGCGGCATGGCCGACGCGGTGTCGGCGCTCGCGCAGGAGCTCGATCGCGGAGGGCACGACGTCCGGATCCTGATGCCCCGCTACCGGTCGATCGAACGCGAACGCCTCTACCGCTATCCGACGCCGTACACGGTTCGGGTTGGACAGTCGGTGTACACCACCGCGCTGTTCGAGGGGCGCCTGGGAGACTCTTCGGTGGTCGTGTACTACCTGGACTACGAGGACCTCTACGCGCGCGAGGGTATCTACGGGGCGGGAAGCGATGGATACCCAGACAATCTGCGCCGATTCAGCGTGCTGTCGCACGCGGCGGTTCAGCTTGGCGGGTTCATCGGCTGGCACCCTCACGTGATCCAGTCTCACGACTGGCCGACCGCGCTCGTCCCGCTCGCGGCGACGCGAACCACCCGACGGTCCGAGCAGCGCCCGGCGACCGTACTGACCATTCACAACGTCGGATACCAGGGAAGCTTCCCGGTGGCGGACTTCCCGCAGACCGGCTTCGGGTGGGCCGATCTGACCGACAGCGGTCTGCTCCACCACGATGAGATCAACCTGCTGCGCTGCGGGATCATCTCGAGTGACATGATAACGACCGTATCGCCGCGGTACGCCGAAGAGATCCAGACGCCGCGCAAGGGCTTTCTGCTCGACCAGGAACTCTCATCGCGCAAGGGATCGCTCGTCGGGATCCTCAACGGCGTCGACTACGCGGTCTGGAATCCCGAACGCGACCCGTTCCTCGACGTCAAGTACACGAGTGAGACGGTTGCGCTCAAGTCACGGATCAAGAAGAAACTGCAGGAAGAGCTCGATCTGCCGGTCGATGAGCGAGCACCCATGATCGGGATGATCAGCCGGCTGGTCGAACAGAAGGGGTGGGATGAGATGATCACCCCTGGGTTCGGCGCGTTGGCCGACATCCTGGGAGGCACGAACGCACAGGTGGTCGTGCTCGGCAGCGGCGAACCGCGTTACGAGTACTACTTGCGGCAACTCGCGCACCGGTACGACAACCTGGCCGCAGTGATCGGATTCGACGAACGACTCGCGCACGTGATCGAGGCAGCGTCCGACTTCATCCTGATGCCGTCGCGCTACGAGCCGTGCGGGCTGAACCAGCTCTACTCGATGCGCTACGGAACGCTGCCAATCGCGACCCGAACGGGGGGATTCGTCGACACGATCGAGCAGGCGGGGCCTCGCGGCGGGACCGGGTTCTTCATCGATGAGCCTTCGCCGGTATCCATTACCGCGGCCGTACGCGACGCGCTGAAGATCTGGCACGGCGAGCGAAACCGGATCGAAGCGATGCAGCGCACGGCTATGAAGGAACGATTCAGCTGGGAGTCGGCAGCCGCCGCGTACGTCGACGTGTTCGAACGCGCAATCGAAGTAGCTCGAAGCAGCAGCCGCGCCGCCGGTTAGCGTTCGCGGCCTTCTCTTGCGGTCACGGCGCGACGAAGGCGCTGTTCGCGCCGCTCAAGGTCGCCCGACGCGGTGAACCGATCTGTCAGTCGACGCGCTGCCACGACAAGCTCGAGCGCACGCGCTGGGTCGCGGCAATCGTGCTCAAGAAGCTTCGCGTACTCGACCACAAGATGCACGCACCACGCGGAGCTTTCGGCGGCGCGCCACGCGTCGGCGAGAACCGCTTCGGCCAGATCGGGACGACCGGTTCGTCGATGGTGGCGTGCTACCAGGTACGCCGCGGCGTAGCGGTCTTCGGCGCCGATACTCTCCGACGACCGATCGAACACCGACTGCAACAGCCCGGCTCCCCGCGGATCGCCGGCAGCCAGGAGCCACCGACCGAGCTGGTACGAGTCGTACCGCTGCGCAGGGATCGCCGGGCCGTCGGTCTCGCTGCCGGGCGCCGCGACGGTCGCCAGGATCTCCTCGACCGTGACAAACAGGTGCGCGAGCGACGCGATGTCGCGCCGGTGGTGCTCGACGACGGGCTCGAGCGCGCCTGCGTCGCGCTTTTTCAGGTACTCGAAGTAGCGGTCAGGAATCTCAATGCCGGGTATATCCGCATCGCGCGGGCAGCCGAGCACACCGGACTCCACGGTCGACAGCGAGCAGTCGGGCAGGATCCGACGCCACAGTCGCCGGGCCCAGTAGAGCAGGTCGATGTGCGTGGGCGACGGAGGAGCGATCGCATTCATCACGCAACGCGTCTCTATCAGCCTCGCGTCGAACGCCTTGCCGTTGTAGCTGACCCAAACGGTAGAACGGCCGATCTGGTCCAGAACAAGCTCCAAGTAGTCGCGCTCTCCCGGGAAGTCGGCAAGCAGGTACTGGACTACCTCTATCCGGCCAGCGGTTACGCGTCCGACCCCGACCAGGAACACCAGCGTCCCGGCGCCGCCCGACAACCCGGTCGTTTCGCAGTCGATGAAGCTCAGATCTGCCGCGCGAACCTCCCGCCCGGTCAGGTGGCTGTGGAACGCATCCGCCCGCCACCGACGCGACCACCCGGGGATAGATTCTTCGGACCGAATCTCGTACACGTGTGGAGCGACGATACGCCACGAGTCGGGAACAGCAGCGGGCCGATCGTCGGGTGACGACGACACACGCGAACCCGACCGACCGGTCGGACGTGCACGCGGGTGCGCGCGCACCGTCTTCAGCCGCTTGAGTCTTCGATACAGGTCATCGCCCACGCGTCAGCCATCCGTCAAGCAGCTGCAGCACGGCGGCCTTCGGGCTTTCGTCGATCTCCTCTTCGGGATCCCTTGGACCGACGCACGAAGGGCATCCCTGTTCGCACGTACACTGGCGGGTCAGATCGAGGCACGCCGTAAGGATCGGTTCGATCCGCGTGGCGAACGACTCGCTGAGCCCCGTACCTCCCGGGTACGAGTCGTACACGTAGAGCGCCGGGCACCCGAAGTGCGGATCGCGCAGCCGCTCGGCGACGCCGATGTCGCCTGGATCGCAGAGCAGGAACACCGGGGCAACGTTCTTGATCAGCGAACCGATCCGGGCGATCGCGGGTCCAAGAACCGATGGGTCAAGATCCCGGGCTACCGCGCCCGCGTCGGTACCGTCGCCGAAGACCAGAATAGCGCTCCGCGTGTGCATCTCCTCTTCGGGCACGTTCACATCGCCGTACCCGATGTTTTCGTGCGTCTCATAGCGCAGCTTCTTGAACTTGGATACCTGCGAGCGTACGAGCACGTCGCCGATCACCAGGTCACAACCACTCATGCGCTCGCGCTGGTCCTCGTTCAGCACCTTGATATCGCGCTTGACGAGCGCATCGGTGAAGTAGTTCGCGTCGGTTTCGATCACGGTGCAGCGCCGGTTCTCCAGGTCAAGATCGGTCACGATGAACTGTCGACCACGGTGGATGTAGATCGCGTTGTCGAAGATCATCTCCTTCGCCGACGGGCGATCCATCTCGCCGATCACGTCGTTACGACCGGCCGTCGCATCGACGATCACCACGTTGTCCGACGCGGCGCTGCGTAGCGATACTCCTTCGGCCGGATAGGAGCGATCGGTCCAGTAGTACGACCCTGACGTGTTGCGCACGACTCCCGACTCCTCAAGGTAATCGAGCGCGTCGATCGACGACTCTGGAAAGGGATCGCGTTCGCGGAATGGCAACTCGAAGACCGCACATTTCAGATGATCGCAGAGGATATACGGGTTGTCGGCGTCCACGAAGCCACTCTCAGGCGCGCGGCCGAGGAAATACTCAGGATGCTTGACCATGAACTGGTCGAGCGGCGCCGCGCTCGCGACGACGATCGCAAGGCTGACGGTGTTACGCCGTCCGGCGCGCCCCGCCTGCTGCCACGCCGACGCGATCGAACCCGGGTAGCCGCCGAGCACGGCGGCATCCAGGCCACCGATGTCGATGCCGAGCTCGAGCGCATTCGTCGATACGACCCCGTGGATGCTTCCGTCGCGAAGCCCCCGTTCGATGCTGCGCCGCTCGCTCGGCAGATAGCCGCCGCGGTACGCTTCGACGCGGATGCGCTCGTTATCGTTGTAGTGGTTCGCAAGGCTCCGGTTGATGTACCCGGCGATCAGTTCGGTGCGTACACGCGATCGGCTGAACACGATCGTCTTGACCCCCGAACGCAACAGTCGCAGCGCAAGGCGCCGGCTCTCGCGAACGACGCCGCGGCGAATCCCCTGGACCTGGTCGACGAGCGGCGGGTTGTACAGGATCAGGTGCTTCTCACCCGCCGGCGATCCATTTCGATCGATCAGGAGCATCTTCCGCTCCACGATGCGCTCGGCAAGGTCTGCGGGATTGCCGATCGTCGCCGAACAGCAGATGAAGGTCGGATCGGTCCCGTAGAACCGTGCTATTCGCCGCAGCCGGCGCACGACGTTCGCCATATGCGACCCGAACACGCCGCGGTACGTGTGAATCTCATCTATCACGACGAACTCGAGCTGCTTCAGAAACTTGATCCACTTCGGATGGTTCGGCAGGATCCCGGTATGCAGCATGTCGGGATTCGTGATGATGATCTGGCCGGTCTCGCGCGCCGACGCGCGCAGCGATGGGGCGGTATCGCCGTCGTAGGTCACGACCTTCACGGCGAGCTCACCGGCGATCGCCGCTTCGTTGAGCTCCGCCTGCTGATCCTGGCTGAGCGCCTTGGTAGGGAAGATGTAAAGCGCGCGGGCCGACGGTTGTTCTGTCAGCCGTTGGAGCACTGGAAGGTTGTAACAGAGCGTCTTGCCCGACGCGGTCGGCGTCACGACGACGAAGCTCTTCCGTTCACGAGCGGCGCTATACGATGCGCGCTGGTGCGAGTAGAGCCGGTCGACCCCCCGCCGCTCGAGCGCGTCGCGCAGCGGCACCGATAGGTCGGCCGGCAGAGAGGAATACTCGCCGTCACGCGCGGGGATACGCTCCCAGCGGGTTACGCACGCCATGAACTGTTCGTCGTGGCGCAGTTCGTCGATCGCTGCTTCCAGGTTCTGCATCTGCCCCGATCATACTACCACGCGAGATTCACGGAAAGCTCATCGGGTCCGTATTGACCGCGAGAGGCCGCGGGCGTAGACTCAAGGCCGATGCCACGATCACGCGTCCTGACAATCGTACTCGGCGGCGGCAAGGGCACCCGGCTCTATCCTCTGACGATGAACCGAGCCAAGCCGGCAGTACCGTTCGCCGCGAAGTTCAGGCTCGTCGACATCCCGCTGTCCAACAGCATCAACGCCGGCTTCAAGAAGATCTACGTACTGACCCAGTTCAACTCGGCATCGCTTCATCTCCACATCGCGAACACCTATATTTTCGACGCGTTCACGAAGGGATTCGTCGAGATACTCGCCGCCCAGCAGACCTTCGACCACACCGGCTGGTACGAGGGAACGGGCGACGCGGTACGCAAGAATTTCGTCCATTTTCGGACGCAGGATCCCGAGTACTACCTGATCCTTTCAGGCGATCAGTTGTACAGGATGGACCTTGAGGCGTTCTTTCGCGAACACGTAGCAAGCGGCCGGGAGGTGTCGCTCGCGGCGACCACCGTCACCCGCGAGCAGGCGACGGCGCTTGGGATCCTTACTGCGACCGCGACGGGCGACATCGTCGAGTTCAACGAAAAACCACCGATCACCGAGGATATCTCCCGGATGCGCATCCCCGCGCAGCTGCACCCAGACAGCGCTCCGCGCGACGACGGTCGCGATTATCTCGCGTCGATGGGAATCTACTGCTTCAACGCGGCGGCGCTCGAACGGGCGCTCGACAACGAAATGGCCGACTTTGGCAAGGAGATCATCCCGGCGCTGCTCCGCGAGACAACGGCTCACGCGTACGTCTACTCGGGATACTGGGAAGACATCGGTACGATCAAGAACTTCTACGAGACGAATCTGAACCTGGCGAGTAACAACCCGGAGTTCGACTTCTACGCCGAAAACTCCCCCATCTATACCCGACGACGCGATCTTCCGCCGAGCAAGTTCATCTCGTGTACGATAACCGAATCGATCGTCGCAGACGGCTGCATCATCAACGACGCAACGATCGCGCACTCGGTGGTCGGGATCAGGACCAGAATCGAGGCGGGATCGAAGCTCGACGGCGTCATCTGCATGGGTGCTGACTACTACGAGACCGATGCGCAGCGATCCGACAATCGTGCACGCGGCGTGCCCAACCTGGGCATCGGCTTGGGCACACGCGTCGAACGCGCGATCATAGACAAGGACGCACGAATCGGCGATGGATGCCGGATCGGCGTTGACCGGCGACCCGATGACGGAAACTACGGCTTGTACTTCGTTCGCGACGGCATAATCGTGATCCCAAAGACCTCGGAAATCCCGGCCGGAACCGTCATCTAGCGCACGGGTCGTCTCCATGCTCGCCGCCGAGCAGCTGCTCAAGAATCCGCCGGTCCGACGGTGCAAGATCCATCGATAGCGCCCTGGAAACCGGGACTTCGATCAGCGCGTCGTGCTCGTGAAGACGGACATCGGCCGGATCGATCGCGGCCGAAAGTGCATAAAGATCGAACGTCTTTCCGGCGTGCACGAACCGAGTAGTGGCGACCACTTCGCCAACGGTTGACTCCACGCCGAGCTCTTCGGACAGCTCACGGCGCAACGCACCCTCGATCGTCTCGCCAGGCTCGACCTTGCCTCCGGGAAGCTCCCAACACCCTCCCAGATCGCCTCCCGGTCTGCGCTTGACCAGCAGAACGCCGCGCTCGGTCGTGATCAGCGCGGCTGTACTGACCGGCACGATCAGAGGAAGATCACGCGCGGCAGCAGCAGGTGAAGCAGCGCAATAAGCAGTCCGAGCATCGCGAAGTTTGACGCGTTGCCGATCAGGAGCCGTTCGAGCGCCGCGGTGGTGTCCGACTCAACAGTCGCCTTCGCCTTGTAGAACATCATCGTGAGTGTCGCCCCGAGCACGATACCAGCGACCGCGGGCAGAAGGTCGCCAACGACCACCGTCCCGTTCCCGGCAACCACGATGAACTTGAGGAACCCGACCAGCGCGGTGATCAGCCCGAGACCGAGCCGGAATCCCGCGCTCGTGAACAAATCGCGCGAGAAGAACGCTCCAACCCGTATCTGCTCATCGAACCGATCGAATCCAGCCGACACGCTCGCAAGCACCAACGTTACGACCGACAGAAAGTAGACCTGGTACATCGTTTTCGATCTCCTGGTACGAGCATAGCGGTCGACCGCGCCGCGGTCAATGCCGGCGCTCACCTCGCGCGCGGCGACTACCGACCGATCCGAGCCACCAGTTCCCGCTCCTCGCCGGCGATCGTCACGATCACCACCGTCTGACCATCGCGGATGGTATCGGCGGCGTCGACACCCGCGATAACGTGGCGCACGTAGATCGGCTCATCGGGATGGGGCAGCGCATCGACGACGCGTGTTCCGTCGTCGAAGACCACCACCAGAATGCTTCTTGCTCCGTCTACGGGTTCATCGCGCTCGGTCCGGGTCACCGTGACCGTAACGTAGACCTGATCGTCGAAGGCGAACGACTCGACCGACGCCAGGACCCCGTCGACTCGGGTCCGCGACGGGTCCGGGGCGAGCACGAAGAAATAGATGCCGAAAATGAGCAGGACGATCGACAGGTCAAGAACCGTGATCACCAGCGATCGGTTCCTGGTGAACAGTCGCCGTCGTCGCGCCGGTGACTCCGACACCGGCGACCGATCGGCGTCGGGTGCGCGCGAATAGAACCGCGGCGCATCGCGATCGGTCGATTCAGGTCGATCCATCGATCAACTCGGCGACGACCCGGGGAAGCTCTTCGGCAAGGAACAGTCCCGACCGGCCACGCAGCACGCGTCCGGCTGCCTGGTGCAGCGATACCGCCGCGCGAGCGGCCTCCCACGGCGCATGCCCCGACGCGAGTAGCGCGCCAATGATCCCGGCGAGCACGTCTCCCGACCCGGCAGTACCCATAGCCGCGTTCATTCCGTCGACGATCGCGTACTCGCCCGACGGGCTGGCGATGTGCGTCACGTGACTCTTCGCGACTACAACGCAGTCGTATACGCGAGCGGCCTCGAGCGCGGCGTCGGTGAAGCCTCCTATCACCTCGTCGGTCGATTTTGACAGCAGCCGTGCGAGTTCCCCGGGGTGCGGAGTGAGCACCCAGCCGGAAAGGCGGGGTTTTGTGCCCAGCCGCGCGAGCACGGTCAGCGCATCGGCATCGATCACACCGCGGAGGTACCGATCCGCGAGCTCGACCAGGCGCGCATCCCGGGCGCGGTCGACGCCCCAGCCGGGGCCAACGACGACTGCGTCTGCATCCGGTGACTGCGACGGCGCGTCGTCGGTCGGGATAACCATCACCGAAACCAGCGACGCTGCAAGGATCGGATACACCGACTCGTCCGCGTAGAGGCGGACTATACCCGCCCCCGATCTGAGCGCCGACTCGGCGGCCATGATCGCGGCACCGGTACGCCCGCGGCTGCCGCCGTACACGTCGACAGCCCCTCGTCCGTACTTGTACGTGTCGGACAGCGGCGCACGGACGATCAGGCGGTAGGCATCGGCGTCGACGAGCTCTCCCTGGAGGTGTGCATCGAGGAGGAGGCGCGGCGCGAACGGCAGCGCGACTGCGTGGATCTCACCGCACAGGTGTCTCGCGCGCGGCTGGTAGGTCGAGCGCTTCGGGTAGCCCATCGCCAGTGTCAGATCGGCGCAGAAGGCTGGATCCCCTTCCCTCCAGGTGTCCGAAACGCCGCTTGGAACGTCGATCGCCACCCGAATCCGCGACGCCGGTGACGCCGCGTGCGCACCCGTCGCGGCGCGTACTATGGATGAGGCCGGCTCCCGCAGCGGGCCCGAAATGCCGACACCGGCGAGTCCGTCGACGATCACATCGGACTCGGCGATCCAGGACTCCGCGCGCTGCGGATCATCGTCCCAGACGATCACCGGCACGTCGATCGACGCGATCACGCGGGCCTGCAGCGCGGCGCTCGGCGACAACCGGTCGGGCCGCGCCACCGCCACCACGCGGGTGGTGTACCCTTCGATCGCCGCGTAGCGCGCCATCACGAGCGCATCGCCGCCGTTGTTTCCCGTACCGACCAGGAATACGATGGAGGCCGCCGCATCGATACGCTCGCTGACGGCGGTCCAGCCGCGCGCTCCGGCAACCTCCATGAGCGCGATGCCCGGAATCCCGTCAGACTGCGCCGCGCGATCGATCTGCTGCATCTGTGCGGCACTGACCACTCTCACCGGCGGTCTCCGAAGAGCCGGTCGGATCGCCACCAGACGATCTCCACCGAGTCGCGTTTGGCAAGCAGCGCGGTGACGATTCCGTCGCTCGTCAGATCGATGTCGCGCAGGACAATCTCTGAGTAGGGGATCATCAGCGTGCGGCGCCGGACGACCTGGCCGCTCGAGTGCAGAATCACCAGCTGACTCTCGTCGATGCTACGCCGGCTCAGCAGAAAGAGGTGCTCACCGGTCGCGGCGCCGATGAACTCGTACCCGTAGTCGGTCGTATCGCCGGTGATTGGATCACGAAACCGGTCCACCGGCGCGTCGACGAAACCTTCGTAGCTTCCGTCGTCGACGTTGATCCAGTAGATCCTGCTCATCTGGCCCGTGATCGCGCGCGCGCGCGTCGCGTCATCGGCTGCGTCGTGGAGGTAGTAGTCGACCTTCAGATAGAGGCGCCTCAGATCGCGGTCGGGGTGCACCGCGGCCAGAATCGCGGACGCGGCGACCTCGGCCGGCGCCGGCAGCGAGTCGGGGGAGATATCGACGCGACGCAGCAGTGTCCCGTCGGCAGAGAACCAGAAGACGATCGTTGCCGGCGGCGCGACCGTGGCCACGACGATCTCGTCCCTGTTGGTCACGGTGATGCGCTGAATGTGCGGAAAGAACGTGCCACCGATTCCCTCCTGACCCAGGTAGTCGATCTGGTGCCCGTCGGCCCCAAGCCGCATGACGAGCCGATTGAGGCGAACGCCGAGCGCTTCGTCGAAGACAGCGACCCGATCGGGCACCTCGTCCTCCACCAGGAGCGTACCCGTGCTGGTTACCGCGATCTCGCCAACGGCCCCGAACAGGTGCGGATGGGCGCGCCGGTTCGTCGCGCGTTGATCAACCTGTGCCCCCGCGAGCATGACCGGCCTCGGATTCTGCTCCGGGTTGTAGAACAGGTTGATCAGGTCGCCGTAGCTCGTGAACTGCATGACCTTGTTCGCGTACCCGCTTGCGACATAGATCAGGCCGTTGCGCATCGTCACTCGCGTTCTACGCCTGACGGCGCGATCGGTGACGAACAGCTGGACCTGATCCTCCATGGTTCCGTACTGGAGCGAAAAGAGGGTATCGCGCTCGAGCACCAGGAGTGAACGGGAACACCCGGTCAAAACAACGATGATCAGAAAGAAGAGGGGGAAAATCAGGCGGAAGGTACGGCGCACGCGTCGATACTACCCACGCGGCGATGCGGCTGTCAATCTTGACCCGTCACAGGGGTGCCGCTACATTGACTGCATGCTCCAGAAGCTCATCGATGCGCTCTTTGGTTCCAAGAGCGAGGCCGACCTGAAGGCACTCCTGCCGCTGCTGCATCAGGTCAACGCCAGGGAATCGTGGGCCATGGGGCTTGCGCCGCAGGAGTTCCGGGTGCAGACCGCCCTTTTCAGAGAGCGCGTCGGTAATGGAGAGGACATAGACGCGTTGCTGCCCGAGGCGTACGCGCTCGTGCGCGAAGCGGCTCGCCGGACCCTTGGTGAGCGTCTCTACGACGTCCAGATTCTTGGTGGCATCGTCCTTCACCAGGGTCGCATCATGGAGATGAAAACGGGCGAAGGAAAGACCGTCAGCAGCGTGACTGCGGCGTACCTGAACTCGCTCTCCGGCAAGGGCGTCCACGTTGTCACGGTCAACGACTACCTCGCCGAGCGTGATGCTGCGTGGATGCGTCCCGTGTACGACTACCTTGGGGTGTCGGTTGGCGTGATCCTCACGCAGATGGATAACGAGGCCCGTCAGGCCGCGTATCGACAGGACATCACGTACGGAACGAACAACGAGTTCGGATTCGACTACCTTCGCGACAATATGCGCTTCGAGTCGGGGCACAAGGTTCAACCCGGGCACCACTACTGTATCATCGATGAAATCGACTCGATCCTGATCGACGAGGCGCGTACGCCGCTGATCATATCGGGACCCGCCGAAGACGATACCCGCAAGTATGCCTCCGTCAACCGCGTGATCGGCCAGCTCGTCGAATGCGAAAAGGACCCCGACACCAACGACTACCCTGAGGAGCCCGTCGGGGACTTCAAGGCCGAAGAGAAGAACAAACGCGTCTCGTTCACCGATGAGGGTCTGTCGCATCTGGAAGAGTTGCTTCAGCGCTCCAAGATCATCACCGGAAGCCTCTTTGAGGACGAAAGCTTCGAGTACATCCACCTTGCGACGCAGGCGCTGCGGGCCCATCGCCTCTTCCACCTGGACAAGCAGTACGTGGTCAACGAAGGCAAGGTAGAGATCGTCGACGAGTTCACCGGGCGTATCATGCACGGCCGGCGATACTCGGACGGGTTGCACCAGGCGATCGAGGCGAAGGAAGGCATCCGGATCGCCGAACGCAACCGCACCCTTGCAACGATCACGCTGCAGAACTTTTTCCGGATGTACGACAAGGTCTCCGGCATGACCGGAACCGCCGAAACCGAGGAGCAGGAGTTCGGCAAGATCTACGGACTCGACGTGGTCGTCATTCCGACCAATCGGCCGGTCGCGCGGCTTGACGCCGACGACGTGATCTACGTGGACGAGCAACAGAAGTACACGGCGATCTGCGACGAGATCGCGAGGCTTCACGAGAAAGGCCAGCCGGTGCTGGTTGGCACAGCCTCCATCGAACGGTCAGAAATGCTCTCCGCGCTGCTTACCCGCCGCGGGGTTCGCCACGAAGTCCTCAACGCAAAGAACCACGCGCGCGAAGCGCTCATCATCGCCGAGGCGGGAGCGCGGGGCTCGGTCACGATCGCAACGAACATGGCGGGCCGCGGAACCGACATCAAACTCGGCGGGAACCCGGAGTTTCGCGCACGACGACGAGCCGGAACCGACGCTTCCGACGAAGAGTTCGCCCGCGCGAATGCCGACGAGCGAACGAAGTGGCTGCCTCAGTACGATGAGATTCGCTCGCTCGGCGGGCTCTACGTCCTGGGAACCGAGCGGCACGAGTCGCGACGGATCGACAACCAGCTGCGCGGTCGGTCCGGACGACAGGGTGACCCGGGCGAAAGCCGGTTCTTCCTGTCGATGGACGACGATCTGATGCGGATGTTCGGCAAGGGCGGCGCCAACCTCAAGTCGCTCATGTCGCGCGGGCTTCCCGACGGCGAGCCGCTCAATCATCCGATCATCAACCGAAGCATCGAACGCGCGCAGACGCGTGTCGAGGAACGCAACTTCGAGATCAGAAAACACCTGCTTGAGTACGACGACGTCCTGAACGAACAGCGCAAGTATATCTACAACCAGCGCGACGCGATTCTTGCCGATGGATCGCTCAAGGACCGTGTACTGAGTACCGCGCGTGATTTCATCGCGCAGGCGCTTGAGAGCGTCAACGAGCCGCGCGACGCCGACGCCGCGCGAATCGGCGAGCTGTTCGACACGATGAAGGAGCAGCTCTACTACGTTCCCGACGTCGATCCAGCCGATCTGACCAGCCGGTCGGCGAAAGAGATCGAGGAAACGCTGCTCGCTGAGATGGACACCGATGTGCTCGAGAAAGCGGAGATCATCGGCAGCGAGCAGCTCAATCTGGCGATTCGCTACGAGTACCTGCGACACATCGACGCGCGGTGGCAGGACCACCTGGAGAACCTGGAATCGCTGCGTGAGGCGGTCTACCTGCGCTCGTACGCGCAGAAGAACCCGCTTCTGGAGTACAAGCTCGAAGGGTTCCAGATATTCGATGAGCTTCTGTTCCAGATACGGCTCGGTGTCGCGCGCAAGCTGCTTGCGGTGAAAGCTGAGGGCTTTCGCGCGCGTGTCCAGGGACCGCGTATCGCGGGGGCACAGGAACACCATGGCCAGATGACCGTCTTCGGGTCGGGCGGTGGCGCCCAGGCGCCGATGACCGCGGCCGGACGGCAGTCGTCTGCGGCCGAACCTCAGCTCCAGACCGTCCGGCGATCGGT
>RECL01000442.1 GCA_007694025.1 Spirochaetaceae bacterium | reverse complement strand
CCGCTGTGTACGCGACATCGGTACGGCATCGAGCAGCACCGCGACCGCATCGGGCAGGCGCCCCGGTGCTCGTCGTCGCGCAAGCCGGCTGATGCGGAACTCGAGCTCAGATCGATCAAACGGAACGACAATCAGATCGTCGCACGCGTCGGCGTCGAGCGCAGGAACGCACGCCGCGTGTGCGACGACGAGCACCGGGGGTCGGCAGGTTCGAGTCGGGAGGTCGCAGATCAGCGATGCCGGCACCACCACCACAGCACCGTCGTGATCCGACAGCACCGCTTCTACCTCGGAGGGTGACAGGTGGCGTTCATCGCAGCGGGCGAATGCCTGCGCGACGAATGGTTCGATGGAAAGGTCAACGCCAAGAAACACGACCGCGATCGCGCTCCCGGCGTTGGCGGTCAAAAATCTTCCTGGAGCTTCTTCTTGAGCTTCTCGAGCTCGTCGTCGACGTCATCGCCGGCCGTGGCGGTACCGCCTGAGGTGCCAGACGCGCCACCCGACGCTCCAGCAGCACCCGCGCCGGCTCCTGCACCAGAAGCGGCGGAGCCGCCGTCGCGCTTGTCTTCGATCGCGACGCGCTTCTTCAGGTCTTCGAGCATAGCGTCGGTGTTCGACGATCCGCCCTCGAGCTGTGCGAACTGCTGCTCAAGGTTGTCGCCGCCGGTCGTGAAGTGCTCGATCTCCGCCATCGCGTCGTTTTCGGCCTCGAGCTGATCCATCCGCTTGCTCATCTGCTCAAACGCCTCAAAGGCCGACGTGTCGGACAGACCGCCGATCGTTTCGTTGATCTTGCGCTGCGCCTCGGCTCGCTTTGAGCGCGCGATGATCAGGTTCTTCTTGCGCTGCGCCTCTTCGATCTTCGCCTGGAGGCTGCGAAGCGCGGTCTTCAGCTTCTCTACCGCCTCGTGCTGAGCCTCCCACTGCTCCTTGTACTGCGTCGCGGTCTTGTCGAACTCCTGCTTGCGGATGAGCGCCTCACGAGCCAGATCGTCCTTGCCCGCGCGCACCGCGAGCATCGCCTTGCGCTCCCACTCTGCGCCGGCAGCCAGGTTTTCCTTCACCTGCCGCTCGAGCTTCTTCTCGTCGGCGATCGCGCCGGCAACGCTCTTCTTCGCCTCGATCAGCTGCTGGTTCATGTCGACGATCAGCTGATTCAGCATCTTCTCCGGGTTCTCGGCCTTGCTGATCATGTCGTTGAGGTTCGACTTCACGACGCGTCGAAAGCGATCAAAAATGCCCACAGTCCCCCCTTAGGTCGCGTTCCGGTATCTGGAAAGCGTCGCGTAGTGCTGCGCAAGCGCGAGACCGGTCGAGTCGAGCGATGCCTGGAGCTCTTCGATGTCCATCGTCGGCAACTCGAGCGAGTCGATCAGTATCACGCTGGTGTCTTCGAGTGCGTAGGCTCCGTGGACCATCTCGGCGTTCAGCCGCAGGAGGTCCTCGAAGAAGGCCTCGCGATCGGCATCCGGCACCTGCATGACGGTGGCGCGCAGCGTGACCAGATCGTCCTCGACGAACACAACTACCGACGAAAGCCCGTTCGCCTCATCGGAGATGACCCACATGTTGTCGTCGACTTCCTGGTACGTCAGGTCGAGGTTTATGAAGAACCCCTCGAGCTTCTCTTTCGCGGTTGTCGCCATCATCAGCTCCTTGTACGCAGCCGGTGCGCTCCGTTGGGAGTATAACATACCAACGTGAGGAATGTGTTACCGAAGCGGTCGCCAGCTCTTGGCTGGACTATCCGAGGAACACCTGTCCGGCGGTGTCGATCGCAAGAATAGTCTTGCACTCCGAACAGCGGAATCGCCCCGCCTTCGTCGCCTTGAGCTTCTTGCCGCAGATCGGGCATTTGAAGATCTTGGGGAAGACATCGGAGCGCTGCGGTGTTCCGCCCTTCGAGAAGAACTCCACGGCCTCATCGAGGCTGTCCTTGATATTGAAGAACTGGGAGAACCCAAGGAGCTGGAACACCTCGTAGACCTTGGGCTGGATCTCCAGGAGGACCACGTCACCGCTGCGGGGACGAACGGCCTTGAGGAACGCGGTGAACGAGCCGATGCCCGTGCTCGACACGTAGTTGAGCCCGGCGCAGTGGAAGATCAGACGAGTGAAATTACCTTCGATCGCGCGGTTCACGCGCTTCTGGAACGAGTTCGAGTTGTATGTGTCGATATAACCGGTCAGAAACAGGACGAGCCCGCCTTCAACGCCCTCTATCTTCTGCAGCTTGATCTTGAGGCTGTCGTCTTTCTCGTCATCGAAACCAGGAACGATGTCGTTGTTCGTCATGTCTTCCTTACCTTCACCGTCGTCGGACGGCCGGAATCAGTGCCGTATACTATGCAGGCACCGTGGTTTTGTCAAACCTCCATTCCTCCCAGCATATCGCGCTATTCGCCGAAATCCACCGGAAAGACAGCACCATTCACAGAATCGGAACCACGGCTCAAAAGATGAACAATATGATACCCGATCTCATCGGTTTTGACCATACGGCCCATCGGACGAGCCGCAGCGATCGCACGCGCGCGCGCTTCGTCGTAGTACTCGGTCTCCACGTACCCTGGCGCGATCATGTTGCACGTGACGTTGAACCCGGCGTTCTGCCGCGCGACCGATCGCGTCAGCGACGCGAGTCCGGCCTTTGCTGCGGCGTACGCGCCGATCGACCGGTATCCCTCGATTCGATCCGACCGTGGGCCACCGAACAGGATGATGCGCCCGTAGCGTCGCTCGCGCATCCCGTGCAGGATCCGCCCGACCAGGATCGCCGGCAGGGTGAGGTTCAGATCGATCATCCGGCGCCAGCCGTCGGCCGTCATGTCATGGATCGGCGACTCGATGTACGGCCCAAACGAGCAGACGAGGATATCGACGCGTCCGGCGCGCGCAAGCAGCTCGCTACACTGTTCATCGAGCCGGCAGGGGTCGAACGCAAGCAGGATCGTTTCGACGCTCGGGCGTGTTTCGGCCCGCTCTCCGACGTCGGCAGCGTCGCGCGCGCGTTGCGCGGTCCGGTCGAGGCGTTCGTCGCTGGTGCCACCGTGGATGACCAGATCGGCACCGGCGCGCGCGAGCGCTACCGAAACCTCGGCACCGATGCCTCCGCTGCCGCCGATGACAAGCGCGCGTCTGCCGGTCAGAAACCGCTCCATACCCGGCAATATAGACCAACGAACCGTCGGCTGCTATAGTCGTCGGCAGGAGGTCCCGATGCGCCGAACCCTTGCGATACTGCTGGTACTCGTCGCGGTGGCGGCCGCCGGGATCACTCCGGACGACTTCGAAACGGTCGTGGACTTCGAGGCATCGATCGAGTCGATCGCGTCGCTCGTCAGGCGCGGCCTGTACGACCAGATCGATGTCGAGCGCTACGTCGTCCTTCAGGGCACCGTCGCATCGGTGCAGGTGTTCGACGCTGATGCCGACACCTTCCAGGCGCTCGTCGAACTCGTATCGAGCGAGTGGGAGGATCTTCGTTCGATCAGGGTCGACCGGATCTACGTCCTCGTCGAGGGCCCCGACTACGCCGCACGATTTCAGAGTCCGCCCACTGCGGGCACGCCGGGCCAGAGTGGGCGCGTCGCGCTCGTAACGCCAAACTCCGACCTCATGGTCGTCGGTCCGTTCATCGGCACCGCGCTGTCGGAAACCGATGAGGAACTCGCGGTCATCTATGCGGTGAAACTGCGGTAGGCACCGCGGCGACGACCGGTAGCTCGGTCGACGACTCTATACCCCCGACGCGGTCGTCGAACCGCAAATCCGCCGCGGTGATCCGCGGGCCCGACGCCAAGAGCATCGACCGCCACACGACGTTCTTCAGCTCACGTGTGTTTCCCGGCCACTCGCACGACGACAACCGCGTAATCGCGTCGTGTGAGAAGGTAGGCATGACCGAAAGCCGCTCGGTGCGAGCGAGCAGCGACTGGAAGTGGCGCACCAGCAGCGGGATGTCCTCGCTTCGGTCACGCAGCGGGGGGACGTTGAGCGGGAGCACGTTGATCCGGTAGTAGAGATCGCTGCGAAACGCACGGTTTGCGACCTCCTTCGAAAGGTCGCGATTTGTCGCGACAACCAGTCGCGCGCTCGACCGCTGCGGGCTGACGCCTCCGACGCGGTAGAACACGCCCGATTCGATCGCGCGAAGAAGCTTGACCTGCGACGCGAGCGACAGCTCGCCGATCTCGTCCAGGAAGAGCGTCCCACCGTCGGCGAGCTCGAACGCCCCGGGACGGCTCCGCGCGTCGGTGAATGCGCCGCGCTCTGTCCCGAACATCTCCGCCTCGAACAGCGCATCGGGAATCGCCCCGCAGTTTCTGGCGACGAGTCTGCAGTTCACGCGCGGGGACAACTCGTGGAGCGCGGTCGCGACGAGCTCCTTGCCGACCCCCGACTCACCGGTAACGACAACCGGCGCCGACGCACCGGCGATCCGCTGAATATCCGATCGCAGACGGGTAATCAGGGGACTCATCCCGACGATTGACGGGACCGGATAGGGCAGATTGGGCGAGATCGGTCCGACGGTCCGTACAAGCGCGCGCATCACGGCGCGGCGCAGCTCCCGATCCGGGCACGGACTGCGGATCACGTCGGACGCCCCGCGGTGCATCGCGGCGACGACAAGATCGGCAACCGGGTTCGCGCTCATCGCGACGATCGGTGCCGACGTCGAGCCGACGCTCAGCAGGTCTACCAGCTCAAGCGGGTCGATCGTAGAGAGGTCAAGACTGAGCACTACAACGTCGGGTTTCTGGTCGCGGACGAAGTCGCTCGCGAGCGCTGCTCGCGTATACGGGATGACGGTAAATGTGTTTCCGAAAAGCCGATCGATGTGCTGAGAGACTGCAGTATCGCTGTCGATGACGACGACCTTGGGCACTGCGCGCTCCAAAGAGCACAATAGCCGATCGCGTCGCGTTGGTCTACAGAAATAGACGTCCTATGATGTCTATTTCT
>RECL01000186.1 GCA_007694025.1 Spirochaetaceae bacterium | reverse complement strand
TGATCGACCTGTGCCGCGCGGTTCGCGACGGAGCGCATCCTGGCATCGCCGCTGGAGCGCGCGTCGACCTGTTCGGCTACTCAATCGGATGCCTCCTTGTGCAGATGCTGATGATGGCCGACCCCGACGGACTGTTCGGTTCGAGCCGCGCGGTACTCTTCTGCGGCGGCTCGATCCTGGAGCACGCGCGACCGGTGTCGAAGGCAATCGTCGATGAGGAAGCCCACCGCGGCCTGACGTACTACCTGGGTCGGGTCGCGCGGGGGGGGGGGGTACCGGTCGGCCGCGCTCGGGGCGATCTTCGACGTGGCCGGATGGCACTCCGACGTCAGGCTGTTCACGTCGCTCGCGTTTGCGGACTGTCACCGCGATGAGCGCGAGAGCGCAGCGCAGCGTATCCGTGACCGTATGACGGTGCTCTGCATGGCGCGGGATCAGGTCTTCCCTCCCGATTCGCTCAACGCGTCGTGGGGCACCGGCGAGCAATCGCTTCTGCCGGTTCGAGTCTACGATCCTCAGTTCGACTACTCGCACGAGCAGCCCTTTCCGTCGGGCGACGAAGACGGCCGGGTCGGCGCGTGCTTCGATCGGGTATTCGCCGATGCGGCCGGAGGTCTGGAGGGGATCAGAACGGCGGGGTGACAGGCAAGCCCGCCGCCTCGAAGATTCGGTGAGCGGCGGACACCTCCTCCCTGGTTGGCGGTGCGATCGTGTCGAGCGGGTACTGCCGGCCCAAAGCCTCCCACTTGTGCCGCCCGAGCTCGTGGTACGGCAGCAGGTCGACGCGTTCGACCGATGCGAGTTCGGCGACGAAGGCCGCGACGCGCTTTGAGACCTCCGGGTCGAGCGTGTAGCCGGGAACAAGGACGTGACGGATCCAGATCGGGATTCGCTCGGCATCTGCGTGCTTGGCGAACGCGCGGATCCGGTCGAACGATACGCCGGTGAGCTCCTTGTGGCCGGGCCCCGGGGCGTGCTTGATATCCAGGAGCAGCAGGTCGGTCGTCTCCAGAAGTTTGCGCACGGGTTCGGAGAGCTCGGCGTATCCGGAGGTATCGAGCGCCGTGTGTACTCCCTTCTTTCTGCAGCGGCGAAAGAGCTCGCCGACGAAGCTCGCTTGCATGAGCGGTTCGCCGCCCGTGCACGTGATCCCCCCACCCGACGCGTCGATGAAGCCACGGTAGCCTGCAAGGTCGGCCATCACACCGTCCACCGTCTCCTCGCGCCCGTCGTTACTGCGCCACGTGTCGGGGTTGTGACAATAGAGACACCGCAGCGGACACCCCTGAAGGAAGACGACGTAGCGGATGCCGGGACCCTCGAGCGTGCCCATCGTCTCGATCGAATGAATGCGTCCGGTCATCGGCCCTCCGGCCACGCTCGGCCTCCGCTACAGGCGTTCGTGAAAGGTCCTGTTGATCACGTCGAGCTGCTGCTCGCGCGTGAGTTTGACGAAGTGGACGGCGTATCCCGACACCCTGATCGTCAGATCCGGGTACTCTTCGGGGTGCTCCATCGCGTCAAGAAGCAAATCCCGGCTTAGCACGTTGACGTTCACGTGATGCCCGTTCTGAGCGAAGTAGCCGTCGAGGATCCCACGGAGGTTCGAGACTCGTTCGTCGGCGCGCATCCCGAGCGACCCTGGCTCGATCGAGAAGGTGTACGAGATACCGTCCTGAGCGTACTCGTAGGGAAGTTTCGCGACGCTCGCGAGCGACGCGAGCGCGCCTTTCTGATCGCGACCGTGCATAGGGTTCGCCCCCGGCGCGAAGGGCTCACCGGTCCGGCGTCCGTCGGGGGTGTTCCCGGTCTTCTTGCCGTAGACGACGTTCGACGTGATTGTGAGGACCGACTGCGTCGCGACCGAGTCGCGGTAGGTCGGGTTGCGCGCGATCTTCGTCATGAAGCGTTCGACCAGGTCGACCGCGATTGAGTCGACGCGGTCGTCGTTATTCCCGTACGCAGGAAACTCGCCGGTCGTCTCGAAATCGACGACCGTCCCCTCTTCGTTGCGGATCGCGCGAACCTTCGCGTACTTGATCGCCGACAGCGAGTCGGTACACACCGACAGCCCCGCGATGCCGCACGCCATCGTCCGGTACACGTCGCGGTCGTGGAGCGCCATCTGGAGTCGTTCGTAGCTGTACTTGTCGTGCATGTAGTGGATGACGTTGAGCGTGTTCACGTAGAGCCGGGCGATCCAGTCGAGGAAGAAATCGAACTTCTCCATCACCTGGTCGTACTCCAGGACGTCGCCCAGAACCGGTTCGAACCGGGGCCCGACCTGGATGCCGTTCAGCTCATCGCGGCCGCCGTTGATCGCGTACAGGAGCGCCTTGGCCAGGTTGCACCGCGCTCCGAAGAACTGCATCTGCTTTCCAAGCCGCATCGCGGAGACGCAGCAGGCGATGCCGTAGTCATCGCCCCAGTAGTTGCGCATGAGGTCGTCGTTCTCGTACTGGACGCTCGACGTGTCGATCGACACCTGCGAGCAGAAGTCCTTGAACCCGTCGGGCAGATGCTTCGCCCACAGCACTGTCATGTTGGGTTCGGGAGCCGGGCCGAGGTTGTAGAGCGTCTGGAGGAAGCGAAAGCTTGACCTGGTGACCAGGGTGCGTCCGTCGGTTCCCATTCCACCGATGACTTCGGTGACCCAGGTCGGGTCGCCGGAGAACAGTTCGTTGTACTCGGGGGCGCGCAGGAATCGAACCAGCCGCAGCTTCACGACGAACTGATCGATGAGCTCCTGCGCCTCCTGTTCGGTGAGCGATCCTGCGTCCAGGTCGCGCTGAATGTAGACGTCCAGGAAGGTGGATACGCGCCCGAGGCTCATCGCAGCCCCGTTCTGCTCCTTGACCGCCGCAAGGTAGGCGAAGTAGGTCCACTGCACCGCTTCGGTGGAGTTCTCCGCCGGGCGGGAGACGTCGAAGCCGTAGCTCTTCGCCATCGCAACAAGCTCACCGAGCGCGTCGATCTGGTCGGAGATCTCTTCCCGGTTACGAATGGTCGTGTCGTCAAGAATCCCGACGTCGAGGCTCTCGAGTTGCGCCCGCTTGTCATCGACGAGCTTGTCGACGCCGTAGAGCGCGACCCTGCGGTAGTCGCCGATGATCCGTCCCCTGCCGTACGCGTCGGGGAGCCCGGTGATGATTCCCGCCTTCCGGGCGGCTTTCATCTCCGGGGTGTACGCGTCGAAGACCCCATCGTTGTGGGTTTTGCGGTAGTTGTCAAAGATGCTCGTGATCTGCGGGTCGAGTTCGTAGCCGTACGCGGTGCACGCCCCTTCAACCATGCGGATACCGCCGTAGGGGAGCACGGCGCGCTTGAGCGGAGCGTCGGTCTGAAGCCCGAAGATCCGCTCAAGAGGCTTGTCGATGTACCCTGGCCCGTGGCTGGTGATCCCTCCGATCGTCGACGTGTCGACATCGAGGTTTCCCCCGGCGGCCACTTCCTGCTGAAGGAGGCTTCGCGTTCGCTTCCACAGTTCGCTGGTTGTATCTGTCGGGCCGCAGAGGAACTCTGCGCTCCCCTCGTACGGCGTGTAGTTGCGCTGGATGAAGTCGCGGACGTCTATCCGGTCCTGCCACCACCCGGGCTCGAACTCGTGCCAAGCCTTCAGAGCCGCACCGGTGCGGCGTTCACGTATGTTCATGGAGGGTCCTCTCATTGGTTCGTGCAGTCAGCGGTCGTTGAGACCGCGATGTGACTGCCGCAATCAAGAATACCCTTAGCGCGCTTGTTCATCAACACTGCCGCGCCGCCGGTCGCCGCCGGGCAGAGATTGACAAAGCGCGTGATGAGGCATAGCTTTCAAAGTCTGGGGGTGTAACGGATTCGACTGTGTATCTTTAGTGTCATCAGGATGCAGGTGGAGCGCTATCTCCTGAAACTGGCACCCAATTTATCTGCCGACAATAACGCAGATTTCGCACTGGCTGCGTAAGTAGTCAGTCAGCTACGCGAGTAGCAACGGGCACCCGCTACGCGGCTCTGAGGAGCGGGCTGCCTGAAAGAAACCAGGGCTAGACTCGTTCGGGGGTTCGGACCCGGGCGGTGACCAGTTCCGGACTACGTCGTGCGGGTTTGTCGGTGAACCCTGTGCGTCGGAATGTTAATCGTCGACTAAACTTGTAGATTCCTGAGGCCGGGTTCATAGGACGCGGGTTCAACTCCCGCCACCTCCAGTCTGTTCACAAAAAGCCCGTTCACTCCCCGTGCACGGGTTTGAGCGGGTCTCTTTTCTGAGTGCCTCATCCTACGAGCATCACGTCGTGGAGAGTGGTGAAGGACGATATGACGTATCAGCCGCCCTACACCATCACCGAGGAGATCCTGAACCGCGTCGCGGCTATCAGCGAGTCAGTTGGACGAATGACCGTTGTGGCCGATCAGGCGAAAGCGGTGCGGCTTCGGCGCATCAATCGGATCCGCACGATCCACGGATCGTTGGCGATTGAGGGTAACACTCTCAGCGAGGCGCAGATTACCGCGATTCTCGAGGGTAAGCGCGTAGTCGCCCCGCCTCGAGAGGTTCGGGAAGTGAAGAATGCGCTTGCCGCCTACGACCGGTTCCACACCTGGATTCCTGAGGCCGAGAAGGACTTGCTGGAGGCTCACCAGATTCTGATGTCCGGCCTGATCGACGAGGCGGGTGCGTACCGGCAGGGCGGTGTCGGGGTCATGGCAGGCCAGGATGTGATTCATCTTGCCCCTTCAGCTCATCGCGTACCCGGTCTGATGGCCGACTTGCTCGGCTGGCTGGCCGCCACCGACGCGCACCCGCTGATCGCCAGCTCGGTCTATCACTACGAGTTCGAGTTCATCCACCCCTTTGCGGACGGGAACGGTCGAATGGGACGGCTGTGGCAGAGCCTGATACTCACGCGCTGGAATGCGGTGTTCGCGGATCTTCCGGTGGAAAGCCTGATCTTCGAGCACCAGGCGGAGTACTATCAGGCCCTGGAGGAGAGCTCCCGGCGGGCCGACTCGGCACCGTTCATCGCGTTCATGCT
>RECL01000235.1 GCA_007694025.1 Spirochaetaceae bacterium | reverse complement strand
ATGGAGATCATGAAGATCCTCAATGAGATCGATTTCTAGGCGGCGACCCGTGAAGGCCACCAACCCGCCCGATGCGGCAGAGTTGTCACCCCTCGATCTCATGAACCTGCACGTTCACACGTGCTACGTTCACGACGATCGAGGCCGAATCCTTCGGGTCAATGAGCCGGGCGGTGGAGCCGCACCACGGTTCTGGCTTGGACGAACCAGCGAAGGAGCGATCTGGCGATTCGGCACGGGCTTTCCGGATCGGCTTACGCGTGAGTTCGCTCGGCTCTGTCAGAGCGAGCCGATCGTCGCCGATCTGCGGCTTCCGCCGCTTCACCACTCCACCTACGAGCGCCTGCTCGCAGGATCCGCCGAGTCGTCGGCCGCGCGATCCGGCCCGACGTACCGGCTGGCAAATCGGCCCGCGATCGAGTCGACGGCCATCGAAGTGACTTCGTCGCACGCCGAGCTCCTGCGGGGTACCCTGGACGACTGGATTCCCGATCTGGAGTTTCGACGCCCGTTCTTCGCTTCCTATCGGGATCGCGCGCGGTCAGCGTCTGCGCGAGCGTCAGAATCGGCACCCGGGCCGACGAAGCGGGCGTCGAAACCGCACCGGCGTACCGCAGGCAGGGGCACGCCGTAAACGCGGTGAGCGGATGGGCAGAAGCTGTTCTGGCGATTGGGAAGATCCCGCTCTACAGCACCTCGTGGACGAACGCCGCGTCGCAGGCGGCCGCTCACCGAACGGGGTTCGAGCCGTTCGGGGCGGAGTACACGATCAGCTGAGCGTGTAATGCTGCTGATCGCATCCGGTTCCCACGACAGCGTCTGATCAGGACCGGCGCGGGGCCGCCGAGCGCGGCGCGGCCGGGCGCGACAGGTTTCGCTCGACCATGCGGCTGAGAAGCCGGGCGACGCGGGTATCGAGCTGGAGCTGGTAGAGGCGTTGGTCGCGCGTCGTGATCGACACGACAGGCTCGTCAAGCTCGACCCGCACGATCTCTGCCCAGGTCAGCCACTCGGTTGGCGATCCGAACGTTCCGGCCACGCCGATCCCGTACCGCGTGATCACGACGATCCACCGGTACGCGTCCCAGACCACCAGGACTATCCCGGCGATGGTCAACCCCGCGACCAAGACGGTCACGGGGTTGGTGCCTGACACCTGGAAGAGCCCCGCCGACGGAATCGCGAGCGCGAACGCAAGGAGCACGCGGACGTTTCGCTGGTACCGGGGGCGTCGCAGTCGAAGGTGCATCGGCGCGGCTCCTGCGGCGGGCTTACGCTTCGGCGGTCAGGATCGACTCGATCTTCTTCATCACGTCGTCGGTGAGCTTCGGCACGACGTCGAGCGCCTTCATGTTGCTTTCGACCTGGCTCATCTTCGACGCGCCGGTGATCACGGTGCTGACGTTCGGGTTCTTCAACGTCCACGCGAGTCCCATCTGCGCCATCGGCACGCCAATCTCCTTCGCGACGTCACCAAGCTTGCGCACCTTGGCGAGCTTCGCGTCGGCGTCCTTGCCGAGCAGGCCGTCCTTGAGCCACTCGTACCCCGGCAGCGCGAGCCTGGAGTCGGCGGGGATCCCGTCGTTGTACTTGCCGGTCAGCAGACCCGACGCCAACGGCGACCAGATCGTCGTGCCCATGCCGAACTCGCGGTAGAGCGGCGCGTACTCCTTCTCAAACCGGTCGCGGACGAGCATGTTGTACTGCGGCTGCTCCATCAGCGGGGGAATCAGGTTGTACTGCCGGGCGACCTGATGCGCCTGCGTGATCTGCTGTGCGCTCCATTCGCTCGTGCCCCAGTAGAGCACCTTCCCGCGCATGATCAGGCTGTGCATCGCCCAGACCGTCTCTTCGATCGGGGTCTCGGGATCGGGGCGGTGGCAGAAGTAGAGGTCCAGGTAGTCGAGCTGCATCCGCTCCAGTGCCTGGTCGCACGCCTCAAAGACGTGCTTGCGACTGAGGCCCTTCTGCGTCGGCGCCTTTTCGGGCAGGAAACCGAAGAAGACCTTGGAGCTGACGATGAAGCTGTCGCGCCGCCAGCCGTTCTGCTTGAGCACCTCTCCCATGATGATCTCGGCCTTGCCGTTCGCGTACCCTTCCGCGTTGTCGAAGAAGTTCACTCCCGCGTCGTACGCGGCGACCATGCACTTCTTCGCCTCGTCCACCTGCAGCTGCGTGTCAAACGTGACCCACGCTCCGAACGAGAGCGCACTGACCTTCAGGCCGGAACGGCCCAGATTGCGATACTCCATATGTCCTCCTGGTACTATTCAAGAATACTAATACAGGGCGCGGTCGGCCACCCTGCCCCGGCCTCGGCGGCCCGTAGCCAGGCGGTCAGCGCGTGCGGCCGGGGCGGGCGTGCGCCGCGATCAGCCGCTCACCGCCGCGTCCAGCGCGAGTTCGATCATCTGATGGAAGCTCGATTCACGGTCGGCCGGGGGAAGCGCCTCGCGCGTGACCAGGCTGTCACTGACCGTGCAGATCGCCAGAGCCCGGGCACCCGCGCGCGCTGCGAGCGTGTAGAGCGCATTCGCCTCCATCTCCACCGCGAGCACGCCGTACTGAGCCCAGAGTTTCCAGCCGTCGGGGTCGTCCTGGTAGAAGGTGTCGGTCGACAGGATTCCGCCGGCGTGGAACGCGAGCTTGCGCTCCTGCGCGGCGCGACACGCGCTCGCAAACAGACCGTAGTCGGGAGCAGGCGCGAAGTCGTTTCCGCCGAAGCGCAGCTTGTTGTGCGAGCTGTCGGTGGACGCGGTCATCGCGATCACGATGTCGCGCACCTTCACGTCGGGCTGCAGCGATCCGCAGCTGCCGATCCGGATCAGGGTCCGGCACTCGAAGTCGCGCAGCAGCTCATTCGCGTATATCGATATCGACGGAATGCCCATCCCGGTTCCCTGGACGCTCACGCGCGTACCGTTCCACGTCCCGGTGAACCCGAGCATCCCGCGAACGCGGTTGTAGCACGTCACGTCGCTGAGAAAGGTCTCCGCCGCGAACTGCGCGCGTAGCGGATCCCCCGGAAGCAGTACGATGTCGGCGATCTCTCCACGCTCGGCGCTGATGTGTACACTCATGGACCCTCCCTGGCGACATTACGTCGCTGTGGTGAGTATACCAGAGGCGGTCGCGGCCCCGGAACCCTGCTGCGGCCGGCGGCGCGACGGATCAGACCGGTGCGCCGTCCTCAAGGTGGCAGGCGGAGAACCGACCGGGGGCGACCTCTCGGAACTCCGGCTCCTGTTCGGAGCACACCTTCATCGCGTACGGGCATCGGGTGCGAAACCTGCAACCCGAAGGAACGCGCGTCGGGCTCGGGACGTCTCCCTTCAGGATGATCCGGCGGTTCGCGCGCGCGACGTCGGGATCGGGGATCGGCATCGCCGACAGGAGCGCCTTCGTGTAGGGATGGTAGGGTCGCGCAAAGAGCTCATAGCTCGACCCGGTTTCGACGATCCGCCCCAGGTACATCACCGCGATTCGCGACGAGATGTGCTTCACCATCGACAGGTCGTGCGCGATAAACACCAGCGTCAGGCCGAGCTTCTGCTGGAGCTCTTCGAGCATGTTGACGACCTGAGCCTGGATCGACACGTCGAGCGCGGAGATCGGCTCGTCGCAGATGATCATGTCGGGCTCCATCGCCAACGCGCGCGCGATGCCGATACGCTGCCGTTGTCCGCCGGAGAACTCGTGCGGGTAACGATTCGCGTGATCGTCGTTGAGCCCGACCGTTTCCAGCATCCGCTTCGCCAGGTCCTTCCGGTCGGCGGGCCGCAACTCGTCGCGGACGCCCTCGGTGATGATGTCGGTCACGGTCATCCGCGGATTCAGCGACGCGTACGGATCCTGGAAGATCATCTGCAGGCGCCGCCTGAATGGCCGCATCTGTTCAAAGGTCAGCGGAGCCAGATCGGTACCGTCGTAGACGATTGAACCCGAGTTCGGCTCGTAGAGCCTGATCACGGTCCGGCCGACCGTGGTCTTACCGCATCCGGACTCGCCGACGATCCCAAGGGTCTCGCCTCTGTTCACCGTGAAGCTCACGCCGTCTACCGCGCGAAGCGTAGTCAGCGGCCTGCCGACGAAGCTTCGCTTGACAACGAAGTGCTTGACCAGGTCGCGAACCTCCAGAAGGGGAGCCGCGGCCGTCGTTGCGGTGGAATCGTTCATCGCGTCACTCCAGCGGCCGCCCGGTCTGCGCGCGGCGCACGCGGGTGCTGAAGCCAGCACGCGCTCTTGTGGCCGTCGGCTACCGGATAGCTGTCGGGCATGTGGTCGGAACAAACGGCCATCGCGTAGCGGCACCGTGGAACGAAGGGGCAGCCCTTTGGCGGGGAGAGCAGATCGGGCGGCTGCCCGGGGATCGGAACCAGCCGCTCGCGAACCGGGGCCTTCGGGTTGGGAACGCTACCGAGCAGCCCCTGCGTGTACGGGTGCTGAGGACGGTAGAAGATGTCGCCGACCCGACCCTGTTCGACGATTTTGCCGCCGTACATCACCAGCACCCGGTCGCACGTATCGGCGACGACACCCAGATCGTGCGTGATGAGGATCGCCGCCGTCTCCAGTTCGGCCTTGAGCCGCTTCATGAGCTCCAGAATCTGCGCCTGGATCGTCACATCGAGCGCCGTCGTCGGCTCGTCGGCGATCAACAGCAGCGGATCGGTGATGAGCGCGATCGCGACCATCACGCGCTGCCTCATGCCTCCGGAAAACTGGTGGGGAAAGCTCTTCAGCCGCTCTGACGGGTTGTCGATGCCGACCATCGCGAGCATGTCGACCGCCTTGACGCGCGCGGCTTTGCGCGTGATGCCCTTGTGCTTCACCAGGTGTTCGATGAGCTGCTCGCCAACCGAGTACACCGGATTGAGAGACGTCATCGGATCCTGGAAGATCATCCCGACCAGATTGCCGCGGATCGCCTCCATCCGCACGTCGTTGTACTTCGATATGTCGGCGCCGTTGAAGAAGACGCTGCCGCCGACGACGCGTCCGGTGTCGGGGAGCAGCCTGAGGATCGACGCCATCGTGACGCTCTTGCCGCAGCCGGATTCGCCGACGATCCCGAGCGTCTCTCCGGGGAACACAGAAAACGACACATCGCGCACAGCGCGAACGACTCCTGCGCTCGTATGGAACTCGGTCTGGAGGTTTTCAACCCGCAGAATCTCCGACCGGGGTGATACGGCCGTCTGGTGTGGTGCTGCGCTCATCACTTTTTCATCTTCGGGTCGAGTGCGTCGCGCAGACCGTCACCCAGGAAATTGAAGAACAGGATGATCAGACTGATCGCCAGCGCCGGGAACAGCAACTGGTGAGGGAACGTCATGAACGTGTCGCTCGCGTCCGACGCCAGCACTCCGAGCGACGCCTGCGGCGCGGTGATCCCAAGGCCGATGTAGCTCAGGAACGCCTCGGCGAAGATTGCACCGGGGATGCTCAGCGTCGCAAGCACGATGATCGTTCCCAATGCGTTTGGAACCAGATGCCGTGCGGCAATCGTGCGCATCCGGGTACCGAGCGCGCGCGAGGCAAGGACAAACTCGCGGTTCTTGAGACTGAGCACTTCGGCACGCACCATACGCGCCATTCCCAGCCAACCGGTGAGCGCGAACGCCGCGATGATGCTCCAAAGCCCCGGGCCCAGCACGACGATCAGCAGGATAAGATAGAGCAGACTGGGTATCCCCATCATGATATCGACGATCCGCATCATCACGTTATCTACCTGTCCGCCAAGGACCGCAGATACCGTCCCGTAGGTGACGCCGATCGCAACGCTGAACACCGTCGACACGTACGCGACGATGAGTGAGATCCTGATCCCGTAGACGACCCGAGTGAACAGATCACGGCCAAACTGGTCGGTACCGAACCAGTGCGTCGCACTCGGTCCCTGGTTCGTCAGTCGCAGCTGCTGCGAGTTCGGATTGTACCGCGTCAGCATCGGACCGAAGATCGCGATGAGCGTGAACAGAATCACGAAGACGCCGCCGGTCAGCGCGAGCTTGTTCTTGCGCAGCCGACGCCACGAGTCCTGCCAGAACGACATGCTCTCGCGGTCGATCCTCTCAAGCATCGCGACGTCGGTCCCCATCGGCAGGAAGAGAATGGTCGGATCGCCGGGCAGAGGCCAGTCGTCGGTCTGCGCGGCCGGATCGATCGTCGGACTGTCTGGTTCGTACATGGATGCCCCTACTTGTTCGTGTTGTGCAGCGTGATCCGCGGATCGACCACGCTGTACAGGATGTCGACGAGCATATTGCCGAGCACGAGGATGAAGCTGAAGAAGAGCGTCATCGCCATGATCATCGTATAGTCACGGTTACTGACCGCGTTGACCAGCTGATTGCCAAGCCCCGGTATCGCGAAGATGCTTTCGATCACGAAACTCCCGGTCAACGTCGTTGCGAGCACCGGTCCAAGCACCGTGATGACCGGGATTATCGCGTTTCTGAGCACATGCTTGTAAAGCACGCTCTGCCGGGTCAGCCCCTTCGCGCGCGCAGTCCTGATGAAGTCCTGCCGGATCACGTCGAGCACGCTCGATCGCGTCAGTCGTGACACAAATGCCACCGTACCGATCGACAACGCGACAAGCGGCAGCACGTAATGCGCGGGGGTGTCGATGCCCATGACCGGAAACCATCGCAGGTGCACGCCGAACACGTAGATGAACAGCGTTGCGAACACGAAGTTCGGCGTCGTGATCCCGAGCGTCGCGAAGAAGAGCGCTATCTTGTCTGCCATCTTGCCCTGATTCACAGCGGCGGTGACTCCAAGAAGGATTCCGGTCGTGAACGACAACGCGATCGCCATCAGCCCCAGGCGCGCCGACGGCGGGAAGGTCCGCGCTATGATAGCGTTCGCTCGCAGACCGGGCCGCGTCAGTGAGAAGCCAAGATCGCCGCGGACCAGGTTCGCCAGGTACCGCCCGTACTGGACGTGAAGCGGATCGTTCAGTCCGTAGCGCTCCTCCATCATCGCCTGGATCATCGGGCCAAACTCGTCGTCGATTCGCGTGAACGGGCTGCCGGGAATCGAGTGCATCAGTACGAACGTGATCGTCGCGATCGTCCAGAGCGTGAGGACTGTCGAGACAACGATGCGGATCGTCATCCGAAGCACTGGGGGCCTCCTTGCGGCAATGCAGCGACACCCGCGGCAGACGTCGTTTACTCCAGTAAACGACTAACTGCGGTCGCCGCCGGTCGGCGCACCGGCGAGTATACCGGTTCGGCCGAACGAATAGCAAGCGGTCGCCTGGATCGGCCAGATCGGCGTGCAACAGCCAATTCTACGCCGGTCTTCCCGGTTGTAGTTGACGTCTTCGGGGACCCGGCCTATAATCGCACTTACGCGAGTAAACGAGGCGAGCTGACTCGTCGCGTCTGCTGCGAAACCGAGGCTCTTTGGGAGCCTCAAAAGGAGATCATATGAAGAAAGTGCTACTCGTGAGTGCGCTGATCGTCGCGGTCGTCTTTTCGACGTTCGCAACCGGTGGCGCCGAGCGCGCCACTGCGGCCGCACAGCCGGTGCGCCTGGTCTACAACATGGTGACCGACCTTGGTGGCTGGGCGCCGAGCGGTGCGTGCGGAAACAACCAGTCGGAGATCAACTACGCGATCTTTGAGGGGTTGATCAAGGAAGCCCCGAACGGCGCGATCGTCCCTGGTGTCGCCGAGCGCTGGGAAGTCAGCGCCGACGGCAAGACGTGGACCTTCTACCTGCGCGACAACGCGCGCTGGTCCGACGGTCAGCCGGTCACCGCGCACGACTTCGAGTTCTCATGGCGCCACGCGATCACGCCGGGACTCGACAGCTGCGCGATCGGTAACTACAGCACGATCGTCAACGCCACGGCGCACGTACGCGGCGAAGTCAGCTTCGACCAGGTCGGGATCAAGGCTCTGGACGACCGCACCTTCCAGGTCACAACGACCGATCAGGTTCCCTACTTCCCGCAGATCATCCTGCATCAGAGCTTCCTCCCGGTGCGCAAAGACCTGGTCGGCGACGACCTGACCGGCGAATGGATCCTGAATCCGGAGAAGTGGATCAGCAATGGACCGTTCGTGATGACCGACTTCCGCCTGCAGGATCGCTTCGTGATGCGCAGGAACCCGGAGTACTGGAACCGCGACAGCGTGCAGATCGATGAGCTGGTCTACCGGATCATCGCAAACGCGAACACGTCGTACGCGGCGTTCCAGACGGGCGAGCTCGACGTAATATGGACGATGCCGACGGCGGTGATGGAGCGACTGCTGACCGAAGGAGTCGCGGTGTCGAATCCGGCCGTTCGATCGTACTGGCTCGCGATCAACCAGTTCCCGGAGCACGCAAGCGAAAACGTCAAGCGCCACCTGTGGGACCCGCGGGTGCGTGAAGCGATGGCGCTCGCGATCGACCGTGTCGCGATCGTCGAAAGCGTCCTGAAGAACGGCGAAATCCCCGCCGACGGCTACATCCCCGAGATGATCCGCGACTGGGACAACGAGACCGGCTGGGTGGAGAACCGCGATCCGTATTTCCCGGTCGAGGGCGACGTAGCGCGCGCGCGACAGCTCCTCGCGGAAGCCGGGTACCCGAACGGACAGGGGCTGCCGGAGTTCGAGTTCCTGACGAACAACGTCGACCGCGACCAGGCGATTGCGCTCGCGGTGCAGGACATGTGGCAGCAGGTCGGGATCCGTGTACGGCTGAACATCAAGGACACGCCGACCTTCGCGACCGACCGCGGAGAGGCCAGGTTCGAGATCACGCGTGGCGGCCTGGGCGGCATGAACGATCCGATCGGTCTGCTTGGTGCGTACGCCAGCTCCAACCCGCTTCACATGCTGTGGGGATGGAAGAGCGCGGAGTACGACGCGCTTCACGACCGTGCGCTCGCGACCGTCGACGTGCGCGAACGCTTCGCGATCATGCGCCAGATGGAAGACATGCTGATGGCGGAGTTCAACATGATCCCGCTCACCTACATGACCGTCGTCATGGCGACGCAACGGGATGTGCGGGGCGTGTGGACAACCGGGCGCGGTGCGTTCCGGTTTGAGAACGCGTACCGCGAGCGATAGTCGCTCAGCCGCTGATGCGGCAGACGTGCCAAAGGCCGGGGTTCTCCCCCGGCCTTTTTCGTCTCATTGTCGATTGCGCGAGCAGGAGTACTGGGGAATGCGGCCGAGCGCGGCGCGCGCTACTCCGGCTCTGCTGCGCGCGCCGATAGCACTTCGGTGTAGAGAACGATACCTCCGATCGAACCCGATCGGTCGTACCACGGACGGCACTCCCACCGGGTGGAATCGATCGTGCCATCGGGGCGCTCGAAGGTGTCGTGATCGCAGCGGAGGGTCTCTCCGCCTAGCCCGCGCTGGTGGACCGTTCTCCATTTCTCCGGGATCTCCGGGAATACGTCGTAGTGATGCTTGCCGATCACGTCGCGCTGCGCGACGCGGTAGTCGGACAGAAACCGGTCGCTGACATACATGAAGCGCAGGTCACGATCGAGCACGGCGATCGCGCTCGGGTCGTGCTGCACGATGTACTCCATCAGTCGCTGCCACCAGTCGAGCTTGTCGTTCGTGACGCGCAGCTGCTCGTTCGCGGCTGCAATCTCCATCGTCCGCATCGCGATACGCCTGTTCGCATCGAAGAGTCGGAACGCCATCCGGATCGACGCCAGCAATACCGTCTCGCCCGTGTTCTTGACGACGTATCCGTACGACGTGATTCCTTCGGTCTGCGCGACGATGTCGGGCTCGATATGTCCGGATAGAAAGACCAGCGGCAGCTCACGCAGTGCAAGGATGCGCGTCGCGGCTTCGGTACCGTCGATGCCGGACCCCAGATCGATATCCATCAGGATCAGGTCGAACGATTCGCCGTTACCGACGGCCTCTACCGCCTGCTCGCCGGTCGCCGCACGGGTGACGGCAAACCCGGCGCGCTCGAGCAGCGCCTTTTCGGCCAGCGCAGTGATCGTGTCGTCCTCCACCAGAAGGAGCCGTCTGACCGCCACAGTATCGGTCATGGAGATCCGGCCCGGAGTCGTTCGCGGAAAGGCCCGAGAACGTCGCAGCGTCGACACCAGTTCATACTACGCTGATTGTAGTCCAGAATCGATGATAGTAAAGCAAAAAAGGAGGAGTCGATCCGAAAATGGCGCGTGGCGTTCAGCTCGGACCGGCCGGTTCAGCCGCGTGGAGCCGAACGGACGATCTGGTAGAGGTCGCTCCCTGGCTCGATCTCCACCGGAGCGGAATCGTGGCGGAAGACGCGCGCGGGTCGGGCACCGACTATCGTCGCACGCGCGCCTTCTACCCGGAGCATCGTCCCCTCGCGCAGGCCGATAACGACCTGATCCGGATTCGCGTGCAGGAACTCGGCGATGCGACCGTCGCGCGTCTCTCCGGCGTGACCCGGGATCACGTTGCTGACGTAGTGCGGGTTGATCTGAATCGGCACAAAGGCGAGCGCCGCGAATCCCGCGGGTTCTACGATCGGCATGTCGTTGGTCGTCCGAATCGTCGGACACGCAACGTTCGACCCCGCGCTCCATCCGACGTACGGCGCGCCACGACGCACGACGTCGCCGATCGGACCAAGGATGCGCTGCTGCTGCAGCTGCCGCAGCAGCCGGAACGAGTTTCCACCGCCGATGACGATCGCGCGCGCGGCGGCAACCGCCACAACGGGATCGGCCGCATGATGGACCGACGTGAGCGTCTGTCCGACCGACGCGAAGGGTCCGGCGGCGATCGCCTCGTAGTCGTCGTACGACACCATCTCCGCGGCGTACGGAATGAACAGCGGCGCCAGGTCGTCACTCCCCAGAAACCGACCGATCTCTCCGATCGAGTAGCCCAGGTAGGGTTCGCCAGCGTTTGTCGAGTTGCTGAGCAGGAGCAGTCGCAGATCGGCCATGTCTGCGACTCTACCACGGATCCGGGCGCGGTGGTATCATCTGCGTATGAAACCCGTCTCAACGCCCAATGCACCCCGACCCGCGGGGCACTACGAGCAGGCGCAGATTCACGGTGGACTCGTCTACGTGTCGGGCCAGCTGCCGATCGATCCCGCCACGGGCCCCCCTGCGCCCGACGCCGCCGACGGCGCGATCGGATCGATCGAAGAGCAGACGCGACGCGCGCTCGCGAACGTGGAGGCGGTGCTGATCGCGGCCGGCAGCAGCCTGGACCGGGTCGTCAGGACGACCGTCTACGTGTCGGACGTCGCGCTGTGGCCGCGTGTGAACGAAACGTACGCCCAGGTGTTCGGCGACCACCGGCCCGCGCGCACGGTGGCACCAACAAGAGAGCTGCACTTCGGCTACCAGGTCGAGGTCGACGCGATCGCGGTGGTCGACGATGCCCGGTCAGAGTAGCGCGCGCTTCGTCTGCGCGGCGAGCGGAGCGACCTATCCGCTTACCGACCGGCGGTGGCGGTGCGACAGCGGTGGACTACTCGATCTGGAGTTCGAACCGGCGTTCCCGCGCGAACTGATCGTCGCTCGCCCGCCCGGGATGTGGCGCTATCGCGAGGCGATCCCCGTGTTCGACGACGACGCGATCGTTTCGTTCGGGGAGGGATTCACGCCGATGGTACCGGTGCGCTTCGGTGAGCGGACCGTACTGATCAAACAGGAGCAGCTCTTCCCGTCGGCGTCGTACAAGGACCGCGGCGCGTCGGTGTTGATCAGCCACGCGCGCGAGATCGGCGTATCGCGCGTGGTCGAAGACTCGTCGGGCAACGCGGGCACCGCGGTCGCGGCGTACTGCGCGCGCGCAGGGATCGACTGCGAGATCTTCGTGCCCGCCGACACATCGAGCGGAAAGCTCGCGCAGATCCGGTCGTACGGCGCGACGCTCAACCTGGTGCCGGGCTCTCGTGAAGACACCGCCGCAGCGGTGCTCGCGGCGGCCGACGCCGACTACTACGCGAGTCACTCGTACAATCCCTTCTTCTTCCACGGCACAAAGACCTTCGCGTTCGAGGTCTGGGAGCAGCTTGGGTGGACAGCCCCCGACGCGGTCGTGTTGCCCGCGGGTAACGGAACCCTGCTGCTCGGCGTCGCGATCGGGTTCGCGGAGCTGCGCCGCGCCGGGCTCATCGCAAAGCAGCCGACGCTCTTCGGCGTCCAGGCCCAGAACTGCGCGCCGCTCGCGGCGGCGTTTCGCGCGGGCGACACCGAACCTTCCGCGGTCGCGACAACGCCGACGATAGCCGAGGGCATCGCGATCGCGGCGCCGGTTCGCGGCGCGCAGATCATCGCCGCCGTCCGTGAGTCGGGAGGACGAATCGTCACCGTGTCGGAAGCGGAAATCAAGACCGCGCACCGTGAGATGAGCCGCCAGGGCTTCTGCATCGAGCCCACATCCGCCGCGACGATCGCCGCGATCGACCAGATCGCCGCCTCACTGCCTGCCGACGCGACCATTGTCTCGCTCTTTTCGGGCCACGGCCTGAAGGCGCCGGAGAAGCTGCCGGTTTGACGGCCCGCTCGATCGGTGGTAGGATGAGCTTACGCGCGTAACCAAACCAATCGGCGCGCCGTGAACCGGGGTGAGCGATGCAGCAACAGAAGGGCGGACGCCGTCGCGGCAGCCGGGTAACGCGCGCTGACGTCGCGAAGCTTGCCGGTGTGTCAACGGCGACCGTGTCGTACGTACTGAATAACACGAACAAGGTTCCCGAGCCAACCGCCACGCGCGTCCTCGACGCGGCGAAGCAGCTGCGGTACCGCCCGAATCAGATCGCGCGCAGCCTGGTCACGAACGAGAGCAAGCAACTCGCGATCGTGCTGAACAACATCGCGAATCCGATCTACAGCGATCTCATACTCGGCTTCGAAAACGACGCGATTCAGCACGGCTACTTCGTGAACATCTGCACCGGAAACCGAAACGTCGACGACTACTTCGACAACTTCGCGTCGCGCGGGCTCGATGGACTGTTCATAGAGGTTCTCCCGTACAAGTACCACACGGAGAAGCTGTCGGAGCTTCTGGACGCAGACATCAGGATGGTGGTGTTCGGCAACATCGGGATCGACCTCAAGACGATCTCCTGCCTGGAGACCGACTACATCGACGCGATGGCGCAGGCGGTCGAGCACCTGTCGGGGCTGGGTCACGAACGAATTGTCCACGTAAGTGGACTCGATGAGGCCCACAGCTTCGACCGCCGTATCGACGGATACCTGCGCGCAATGGCGAAGACCGTCCCCCGCGCCGAACCGGTCGTGATCGCACCGCAGGAGAACCTGCTTACCAGCATCGACGACGGATACGAGTTGACGCGCCGACTGCTCTCAACGCGCAGAAGCTTCACCGCCGTGATCTGCACCAACGATCTGATGGCGATCGGCGCGATGCGCGCGCTCACCGATCAGGGACGCCGCGTCCCGCAGGACGTATCGGTCGTCGGTATCGACAACGCGTACGTGTCGCAGCTCTGCTCTCCGACGCTCACGACGCTCGCGACCGACTACCGCGCGCTCGGATCGCGCGCGTTTCAGATGCTCTACGGCGATCTGACGACCGACACGAAGGGCTTCTACCTCAACCGCGCAAGCCTGATTACCCGCGAATCGACCGGTCCGGTCAGATAGCCGAGCTCCCGGACAGGAACAATCGACGGCGCCGCCGGGTTCCCGTCGCGACACCAGCCCGTATCGCAGATACCATAGGGACAGGAGGCATCGTCATGCCAGACACGACCGGACTGAGCGCCGTTTTCAGCAACCTTTCAAAGGCGGCCGACAAGCAGCAGCTCTTCGATACCGCCGAACGCTTCAGCAAGCTGTCGACCCTGTTCCCGGGAGCCGGGCCCGGCGAACCGACAATCGAGTCGCTTCGGGCCGAAGTCGCACGTGACGTCGAACGCGACTACCCCGCGTTGCAGGCTGCGGGAACCGAAGCGTCCGACCGTGGAGTCCTGCGAGCGGTCAAGTGGGGCGAAAAGGTGACGACCGCGCAGCGGGCGCTCATAGACCGGTACACGGCGAAGGGCGACCAACTGCTCGACGAAAAGAAGCTCTTCGTCTGCGAAGCGTGTGGCTTCATCTTCCTGGGCGATGAACCGCCGGAGATCTGTCCGGTCTGCAAGGCGCCGTCGGCCCGGTTTTCTACGGTCAAGTAGGGGGAACCATGTACGCATCACGGAACATAAGACTGTGCAACAAAGACTGCGTCTGCCTCTTCGTATGCCCGACCGGCGCGACCGACACGGAGACCGGTCAGATCGACCGTTTGACGTGCGTCGACGGTTGCAGAATCTGCGTCGACGCGTGCCCGTCGCACGCGATCCATCTGGTCGTCGAACACTACCCGGAACCCGGACCAAAATCTCCGTCACTGACGGAGGCGATGATCGCGCTCTGCGAACGCAAGTCGGAACAGGAACGCACCGCGATCGCGATCGCCGACGTCGCTTCAACCGCGGGCGCCGCGCGACTGGCGCGCGCTCTTGCGCGATCGGCACGGATCCTCGCTGAAGACTGCGCGCGGGAGGCCGGCTACATGATTCCCCAGTGCGACGCAACGCGCGAGCTTCTGGGCCGGATCGCAACCGACCAGGACGGAGAGATCCGTGCATTTGCCGAGCAACTGCGCGGAGTCACAGCGCTGAAACGGTGAGATAGACGGTTCGGTGCGGCTACGGTATACTCGATCCTGCCACTTTGTGGATGGCAACTTCGGCCAGTGGCATGGGCCGGATAATGGCTGCCGAATAAGGATGAAACCGGATGAAGCTCACGACTCATTACACCCTGAAGATCGGGACGAAGATCGGTCAGTGTCGAGCTGTACCGGTCAGGTATCGGCCTGACGAGCCCGAGGGTATTCTGGCGCTCACGTGCGCCGACTTCGACGTGGATCCGTTCGTCGAGATGTTCTTCTTCCCCGACGACACGTTGAAGATGACGATGATCGCCGGCGACGGCCGAATCATCTGGCAGAGGGACCTGGGACGCGGCGTGGTGCCGGGGATGTGGTTCTGTCCGGCATTCCCGTTCGATCTGGATCGGGACGGTGTGGAGGATATCTGGTACGTGACGAACTCCGATCCGAGCCACCCGCTTGCGCTCAGCAAGTATCGACTGGAGCGGATCGACGCGGCTACGGGCGAGCCGACCGGCCAGTGGCCGTGGCCCGGGCACGCGGACCAGCGACTGTCGTACGCGTTCCGCAACTTCGTGTTCGGCGGGTACGCGTCGGGCACGCCGACGCTGGTGACGGCGCAGGGTACGTACGGGTCGATGTACCTGCAGGGGCATCGCGTCGGACCGTCGGGTGACCCGGAACCGGCGTGGGAGACGGTGGTCGCGACCGATGCTCCCGGCGCGCGCGGCAGCCACATGTGCCCGGTCGTCGACATCAACAACGACGGTGACGACGAGTTCTTCTGGGGCGAACGGTGCCTGCGCATCTCCGATGGGAGCGAGCTGTTCTGCGCCGACCGCGACTCGTACCGGGGACATTCGGACATCATTGCGCCGGTACTCGACTGGCGGACCGGGTCGTGGTCGTTCTACACGTGCCGCGAGAGCGACGGGACGGCGGCCCCTCGCGTCGCGCACTACGATGCGGCCGGTAATCGCCTCTGGGGCGTGCTCGACGCGGGTCACATCGACATGGGCTGGGTCGCGTCGCGCGACGGGACGGGGTCCCGTCTGGCGATGGCAACGCGCATAGGCGCGAAGACGTGCGGCCCGGACGGACGCGAGCACACCAATCTGGAGGAGTTCTTCTACGACCTGTCCACGGGTGCGCCCAGGCAGACGCGGCTCAACGCGTACAAGACGCTCCCGGTCGACCTGAACGGCGACGGCATCCACGAGCTGGTCCGTGGCGCTCCCGGCGGTACCGGAGAGGTGCTCGATCTGGAAGGGAACCGACTCGGATCGGTGGGTGGCGCCGTTGCAGTCGCGACCCGGGTGATCGACCGACCCGGCGAGCATCTGCTGAGCTACCACGACGACGGCACGATCGCGCTCTGGTACGACGCCGACGCCGTCGACTGCGACCACGCCAAGGATCGCTACGCGCATCCGTACTACCAGTCTGCGCGCAAGCTCACCGCGACCGGCAGCAATCTGGTCAATCTGGGCGGGATGTAGCCGACAGTCCAAGGCTCGCCTGTGCCCTGCTTCGCGGCGGCTGCCCCACTCCGCCCTGCCGTGGTAGGCTGACGGCTCGGAGACGAGGCGGAGGAGGCCGGGATGGCGGGAGCAGAGCAGGTTCAGGGGTATCGAGATCGGATTGTTGAGGATCTGTGCGCGCTGATCAGGATTCCGAGCGTGCAGTCGGCAGCCGAAGAGGGCGCTCCATTCGGGCCGGACGCGCGACGCGCGCTCGACTTTGTGCTTGCGCGTGGAGAGGAGCTCGGGTTCACCGCGGTGAACGTCGACGGGTACGCGGGCCATGTCGAGTACGGGAGCCGCGGGCCGATCATCGCCGTGCTGACGCATCTGGACGTCGTCCCGGCGGGCGATGGCTGGATCCGTGATCCGTTCGGCGGAGTGGTCGACGACGGAAAGGTGTACGGGCGCGGTGCGTCGGACAACAAGGGGCCGGCGGTCGCGTCGCTCTACTGCCTGCGCGCGTTCGCCGATCTGAACCCCGATGCGGCGGTCAGAATCCGGCTCATCTTCGGCACGAACGAGGAGAGCGGGTTCGGGTGCGTGCACCACTACTTCAAGCACCAGCCGCTGCCCGACATGGGCTTTTCCCCCGACGCCGGGTACCCGCTGTTCAACCGGGAGAAGGGTATCGTGAACTTCCACCTGACGATCCCTCGTAGCGGCCCGCGCGACGTGGTGTCGGCGTCCGGCGGAGAGGCGCTCAACATGGTGGCGAACCACGCGACCGCGCGGGTGCGCTCCGGACCGCTCGCCGATGCGTTGCGCGCGCTCTTCAAGACCCGCGACGAACGACTGGTCGAGCCGCGCGTGTCGATCGCCGACGACGGTGATGCGCTCGTCTGCGACGCGCACGGTGTGAGCGCGCACGGTGGGTCACCCGCAGGTGGCGTGAGCGCGATCGCACATCTGGTGCACGAAATCGCGCTGGCCGGCCAGACCGACGCAGAGCTCTGCGCGCTCGACCGACTGATCGGGTTCGAGACGCGCGGAGAATCGCTTGGCATCGCGTGCCGCGATGAGGAGTCGGGGGAGCTGACCGTGAACTGGGGTACGCTCGAAGTGACCGATGACGAAGTCCGGGCGGGCCTGAACATCCGCTACCCGGTCACCGCCGACTACGATCGCATCCTGGCGGTCGCGCGCGCGCGCACGGCCGAGCACGGGTTCTCCCTGCGAGAGGAGCACCATCTGCCGCCGCTCTTCATCCCGGAAGACGACCCGCTCATCACGACGCTGCTGTCGGTGTACCGGTCGGTGACCGGCGACATGACCGCGCCGATGTCGATGGGCGGCGGCACGTACGCGCGCGTTCTTTCCAACCGCGGCGTGACCTTTGGCGCGGGATTCAAGGGCGACGACACGCGCGCGCACCGCAGCGACGAGTTCATCAGCATCGACAGCCTGATGCGCCACTGCGAGATATCCACGCTCGCGCTGATCGAACTGGCGCGCGTCGCTGCCGCCACCCCTCCGGCGCCTTGACTTTCCCCAGTGTTGCGGTCAACATTGGACTACGCCAAGGAGGATGCATGCCCGACAGATACTTCAACAACGGCTGGTTCGGTCGCCACCCGTCCGCGTACGAGATCGCGAGCGTATTCATCGCCCCGCTTCGACGCTACGCGGCGCGCATCGCGGGACGGTCTCCAGGCAGAATCATCGACATCGCGACCGGTACCGGCGCGAACGCTCTGAAGCTGGCGCAGCTCGGTCACTCGGTGGTCGGGATCGACCTGGACCAGGAGATGCTCGCGAAGGCGCACAAGAAGCGACGCTCGCACCTGGACCTCGACTTCATGCACGGCGACGGAACCGCGCTCCCATTTAACGACGACACCTTCGACGCGGCGACGATATCGTTCGCAATGCACGACGTGCCGCCTGAGATCGGCGTCGGTATCCTGCGCGAGGCGCGCCGCGTGGTCCGGCCGAAGGGACGCATCCACATCATCGACTACAACGACCTGGGCTCAGGCTTTGGCGCACGGCTCCTGTACCGGGTCGCGCGATTCTACGAGACGCCGAACTACTTCGGTTTCGTCCGGGGAGGCGTCGCGCGCTACCTTGAGGCAGCGGGCCTCACCGTCGATCGAAAGCGCCACTTCCTGGGCGCCGTTCAGTTCCTGTCCGCGGTTTGATCGCAAGGCGGTATTGTTCGGGGTGATCGATACGCCCCGGGAAACCGATAGCGACTGATCGCGAAACCGCTGGGGAACCCGAGCCAATCGTGCTACGCTTCTTCGCAAGAGAGGAAATCAGATGCGTCACACTTCTGTAGCCCGAGGTTTCGGCCTGCTGGCAGCAGCGTTCCCGCTGATGCTGTGCGCGGTTTCGGTCTTCGCGCAGTCGACCGAGATCCCCGCCGCCGTTGAGACGGACACGCTCTACGACAGCTGGATTCTTGGCCCGGTCGTTCACACGATGCAGATCGATCGACCCGGCAGCTACGCGCTCTACACGCGGAGCGATCTGCCGATGCGCATCGTCGTCACGCCGCCGTCGGGGCGGCAGTTCGAGCACGGCTTCAGCCGCGAGCGCGACAACTTTGTGTTCCTGGATATCGCCCGCGCCGGGCAGCTGCGGATGGAGTTCTCTCTGGTCGACGGCGACCGATACGACCAGGAGCCCTTCTACGGGTTCGTGGTCTCAGAGTCGCTGGAGACGACGACCGACGCACCGATAGCGGGACCGCTCGTGCCGGCGCGTGTGGCCGGCTTCATGGAAACCGACATGAGCCTCAGGATGTACACATTCACTTCGCGTGCGAGCGGCCTTCTGACCGCGACCGCAGACGGTGATGCCGATTCGCTCACCCTCATCATCGGAAGTTCCGACGGCATGACGTCGGTTCCCGACCGCTCGGGTCCCGGGTTCGGCGGGTCGAGCACCGAGATTCAGGTCGAGGCAGGACGAAGGTACGGGCTGCTCATTCTCAGCGACCCGTGGTCGGACGCTTCGTCCGGCCCCGCCGATGGTGTCGTCCGCGTCGACTTTTCGATCTCCGACGCCGTTCGCATCGCCCCGCGTGAGCTCAGGTTCGACGAACTGGAAGTGTCGATGCTGTCGGCCGACGGAGTACCGATCGCCGGGCGGCGCGCAGAGCCGTTCGTCTACAACGGCACGCGCGGCGAATCGATCGCGGTGCTGATGCAGTCCGACCAGATCGACGCGTATCTCTACCTGGAGACCCCCGCGGGCGAGCTCTTCTTCGACGACGACGGCGCAGCGGGCACCGATTCGCTGATAGTTCTCACGCTTGCGGAAACCGGCGCGTACGCGATCTACGCGTCGAGCTACGGCGGCCGTGAGATCGGAGAGTACGAGATCATAGTTACGTCGCCGCAGGCCGCCGACGAGATGATCGCCTTACGCGTTGACAGCTACGACTGGGACCACGACTGGGACTGGGACTGGGACGACGACTACGAAGTGCCCGACGATCGCGTCGTGAATGTCCGGCGGATCGCACTGGGTCAGACGGTCGACGGAGAGATCACCGCGGACGGATCGGTCTTCCGCGGCGACCACGTCGAGATTTATGATCTGACGCTGTCACGAACGACATCGGTTGCGATCAGCCTCAAGTCAGATGAGATCGATGCGTTTTTGACGCTGATTGCGGCCGACGGCGCTGAGTACGACGACGACGATGGCGGTGCCGGTACCGATTCGCTGTTGCGGATACCCGATCTGGCTCCCGGGACGCACCGGATCTACGCGTCGTCGTACGGGGGCCGTTCGCACGGCGGTTTCCAACTCTCCGTTGAAGAGTACGTGCCGGGCCCGCGCGCCGAAAGCGTGCGCGCGAATCGAATGGAGCCAGGAGTCGAGTACCAGGGGGCGATCACCGACTCGAGTCCCGTTTACGACGGTAACCTTGTCGAAGTCTTCGAGTTTGTGGCGCGCGCCGGTGCGCGAACGACCGTGACGCTCCGGTCGTCCGACTTCGACGCGTACCTCTACGTGGTAACCCCAAATGGCGACGTGATCGCCGACGATGACAGCGGCGGGTTCACCGACGCGCAGGTGGATATCGTCCGTGCAACCGCGGGTACCCACCGAGTCTATGCCGGCTCCTACCGCGGCCAGGAGACCGGCGAGTTCGCGATCACGGTGGAACTCGGCGCGCGGTAGGCGGTCAAGGGCACGGCCCAGGAGCACGTGTGACGCAGAGAGAACGCTTCCTTGCCGCCGCACGGGACGAACGGCCCGATGTGGTTCCGGCGGCGCCGTACGGCGGGAACTTCGGCGCGGCGATTGCAGATGTGCCGATCGGCGAGTTCAACACCGACTCCGCGCGGATGGCCGACGCGCAGATCGCCGCGTGGGAGCTGCTCCATCACGACGTCGTCTGCGCGCAGTCGGACAACTACTACATCGCCGAAGGGTTCGGCTGTGAGATCAACCAGCCAGCGAATGTCACGCCGCACCTGACTCGACCCGCGATCGATTCGCTCGACCGGATCGGGGAGCTCACCGTGCCCGACCCGACGACCGACGGGCGGATGCCGGTCTATCTGGACGCAGTCCGGCGGCTACGAAGGCACTTCGGCGACGACGTCGCGGTACGCGGTCCGGGAACCGGGCCGTTCTCGCTCGCGAGCTATCTGTGCGGCGGTACCGTAAGCTTCCTGATGGAGATCGCGACCGCGGAGGCGGACGATGATCGGGAGCTATCGCGCCTGCTAATGGACCTCATGGAGATCGCATCCGACGCGCTGATCGCGTTCCTGAAGGCGCTCGTCGACGCGGGATCGGACGTCGCGCAGGCGGGCGACTCGCTCGCGTCGCTCAGTATGATATCGCCGGCGATCTACGAGAAGTACGTCTACCCGTTCGAACGCAAGGTCTTCGACGCGATGAACCCGTACGCACACGACCGCGGCGCGGTGACGCTCCTGCACATCTGCGGCGACACGCGGCGGATCCTGCCGCTGATGGCGCAGACCGGCGCCGACATTCTGGAAATCGACTCCGCGGTCGACCTGGCAGAGGCGCGATCGCTGACCGGCAGCCGCGTCGCGCTGATGGGAAACCTCGATCCAACGGCGATCCTCTTCTCCGGAACCCCCGAGACGGTTCGCGTCGAATCGGAGCGCTGCATCAGCGCGACCGACGGCCGCGACGGCGGGTTCATCCTGGGATCAGGCTGCGAGGTCGTCATGGGCACGCCGGTCGACAACCTGCGCGCGATGGTAGCCGCGGCGCACGACACGCAGTAGCCACTCGCCTACATCACGTTTCGTTTGCGCTTGCGACGCTCAAGCATCGCGACGTGAGCGTCGGGGGACCCGTCGTGGAAGCTCCCGAACCACTTGTCCATCGGAACAGCCTCGGTCCCGAAGTTCACCGTGAAGTACTTGTGGTGCAGGTAGTGAAAGTACCCGCCAGCACGGATCGCCTTCTCGTGCTCGGAGTCCGACCGGCCGTCGACGACGAACTTGTAGAAGCCCGCGTGGCCCTTCGCGGGCGCGAGCCCCGACACGATGATATGCGCCATCGCGTGGAGCGGATGCGACGGGATGATCCAGTGGAGGAAGATGCCGGAGAGGTAGAGCATGTGCTCGATCGGGTGCATCGACATCCCCGACCACGGTCCGACGTTGACGTTCTTGTGGTGGAGGTAGTGCGCGGCCTTGTAGAGCGGCTTCCAGTGCGAAAGACGGTGCGTAAGGTAGAAGTGGGCTTCGCGCATGAAGAGCACCGCCACAAGCAGCAGCGCGCAGTAGACCGGCCGTTCGCGCCAGTCGACGTAGGGTATGATCCGGTTCGCAAACGCCCAGAGCGTGATCGACTCGTAGGCGGTCCAGACGAT
>RECL01000055.1 GCA_007694025.1 Spirochaetaceae bacterium | reverse complement strand
CGACGTGAACATCCGCGACCGAGCGCTCTTTGAGGCGACTGGCGTCAATCTGGACATCAGCATGCCGACCGGAGACGCTCAGGAACGTCTGAACACGATGATCGCGGGGCGCACGCTTCCGGACATCGTGATCCTGGGCTGGTGGTTCGACCAGGTCCGCCAGCTGCAGGAAGCGGGCATGCTCTATCCGCTGAACGAGCTGATCGATGAGTACGCGCCCGACTTCTGGGACATCATTCCGCAGTCGATGGTCGACTGGTACACCGCACCCGACGGCAACTGGTATCAGTTTCCGAACTTCTTCTGGGCGGAAGAGGATCTGGAGCGGTACGCCGAGTACGGCGTCGGCTTCCAGAGCAACGCGGGTATGTTCGCGCGCAAGGACATAATGGATCAGTTCGGGATCACGCCCGATGACTTCAAGACTCAGGACGGGATGATCAACGCGCTACGCAAAGTCCGTGGATTCCAGTACGACGGCTTCCCCGTGACGCCGGTCTACTTTGGCCCGGGCGCGGTTGGCGACTTCCTCGGTTGGATCGGCCAGGGCTTCTTCGCGGTTCCGCGTGAGGATGCTCAGGGCAATCTGATCGACACGCGCACCGATCCGAAGTTCCTTGAGCTCGCGCAGTTCATGAACCGGATCTACCGCGAAGGGCTGATGTCCGACGAAAACTTCGTCGACACGCGGCAGCAGATCACCGAGCGCATGGCTCGCGGAGAGATCTTCCTTGCGGTCATGAACACCGCAGACTACGTCTCCGGTATGCGCGACATCGCGACCGCCGATCCGGCCGCGCAGTACGTGTGGGTGGGGCCGGTGCGCGCGCGCGACGGCGCGCAGCCGCAGCTGCCGTCGTCGGGCCTCGCCGGATGGCAGGTCAACATCATCCCGCGAACGGCGACGCGGCCCGACCGCGCGATCCGTTTCCTGCACTTCCTCTACAGCGAGCAGGGGCAGCTTTTGACCAACTATGGTGTCGAGGGCGTGACCTACAATGTGGTCAACGGGCAGATTCAGTACACCGACTACTTTGTCGAACAGGGTCGGACCGATCCACAGGGCACCAGCCAGAAGTACGGCGACGGTGGCGGTATGTGGTGGGCTCACAACCCGGTGGTCGGCCGTGCGCTCGCGCCACCACCTGCGCAGATCGGCGACCAGCTTCGGGACGCGATTTGGGACGCGTCGGGGCCGTACGTTCTGAACGACCTTGCGTGGAACAATATCGGGCCTCCGGGCGGCAGCGAAGCGGCCGCGATTGCGGGTGAGATCGATACCTACTGGACCGCGCAGCTCCCGCAGATGGTGATGGCGTCGTCGGCCGCAGAGGTCGAGTCGATCTGGCGCGAAAGCGTCGCGCACATCAACCGGCTCGGTCTTGAGACTCTGCGGACGGTCGAAAACGCGAACTTCCAGCGCAACAAGGAACGGCTTGGTCTGCAATACGCGTGGCCGCCGAACCAGGAGCGATTCGGCCGGTAGTTCTTGATCGGAGGCGGTATGCAGAGGGCGGCGTCTGGCTGGCCGGCGCATGCAATGCATGCCGTTTCCGGGTATTATCGCGGGGTGGAAGCTACGCTCTCACCCCGCGTTCGTCGGGTGGGTCGCGCGTTTGCCAACGCGCACCTGCTGACGAAGCTCATTCTCATCTACGCCGTAGTGATGCTTGTTCCGACTACAGTGATCACCTTCACAGCCGTCGGCCGCGTTCGAAGCTCGGTGTCGCGTGAGGTGGAAGAGGCGCACAGGAACGTTGTGCGGCAGGTCGCGTCCAACATAGACGCACGCATCGCGGTCGCGGCGGACATCGCCGACAGCATCGCGTTCAACCACCGTCTTCGATCCTTTCTGCTGCTTCCGTTTGCGCTGAACGCGTACACACTGAATGTCTACATGGGACAAGTCGCGCCCCTGGTCGATAACGCGCTTACCTTTCACTCGGGGAGCCTTCACAAGGTTACCGTTTACATCGAAAACCCGACGATTCCTGAACACTGGAGGATGTTCCTGCACGCGTCGCGGTTGCGCGGAGTCCCGTGGTACGATCTCTTCGTCGCGTCCGGCCTCCCGACAACCCACGTCTACCCGAACACCGCCGATCACGTGCCGCTGAACCAGAGCCCCGACCTGCGGCGAGTCTTGACGTGGGTTAGAAGAGTCGAGACCGTCGACGGTCGGTACCTGGGGTTGGTTACCCTCGACTTGCTGGAGTCCGACGTCTTCGCGCCGGTGATGGAAGCGGCCGACGGCGGGCGACGATTCGTTGTCAGTACCGCGGCGGGGCACTCTGTGTACGCTCCCGCCGGCGACGCACGGGAGCGTGACGCGACTGGTCTCTTCTCCGTCTCCGAGCCCATCGCGCAGCTCGGACTCCACGTTCGCGGTGAGTTTCCAGCGGATAGCCTGCACCGCCAGGCAACCCGGGCTACCGGCACGATGCTGGTCGCGGCGTTCATCGGGTTCCTGCTGTCGGTCGGTCTTGCGTACCTCTTTCTGCGGATCGTCTTCAGGAAGGTCAACACGATGGTCGCCGCGATGCACACCGTCGCGTCGGGGGACCTTTCGGTGCGCGTCCCGGTCACGAGCGACGATGAACTCGGGGAGATCGCGCGCGATTTCAACGGGCTGATCGAGCGGATCAACGGCCTGATCGACCGGGTCGTGGTGGAGGAGCGCGACAAGCAGCAGGCACAGCTTGCGGCGCTCCAGTTTCAGATCAACCCGCATTTCGTCTACAACACGATCGACCTCTTCCGGATGCGAATGGAGCTCGACGGAAGCTATGAAACGGCCGACGCCGTCACGAGCTTCGGCAAGATGGTCCGCTACTCGTTCACCGGTGACTCGATGTACGCGACGGTGGAGGCCGAACTCGAGCACGTGCGCAACTTCGTCGCGCTGCAGTCGATCCGTGGTGGGGCCAGGATTCGGTTGAAGATCGATTGCCCTTCGCAGCTCCTGTCGCGGTCGATCATGAAGCTCGTTCTCCAGCCCATCGTGGAAAACTCGGTACTACACGGTCTGCGAGACGATGGTACGGAGCTGTCGATCGCCGTCGCGGTCCGCGACCGTCGCGGGTTGACCGTCGTGGAGGTTTCGGACGACGGCGCGGGCATGTCCGCGCCATCGCTTCGCGAACTGCGTAAGCGGCTGTCGTGTCGGGAGATAACCTTCTCCGCGCGCGAAAGCGCGGCCGGCGGGATCGGGCTTGCGAACATCGCGGGACGGCTCAGGCTCTTCTACGGAGAAGCCGCATCGCTTCGGATCGTCAGCAAGGAATCGCATGGCACCCGACTCACCGTCACGGTCCCACAGTAGCGTCGCTGCCCCGATGCGCGTGCTCGTCGTCGACGACGAGCCGATGATCGCGCGCGGGATCAAGTCGATGCTCGAGCGGATCGACGACCCGCGCGTCGGAGAGGTAACTACCGCATTCTCAGGCGCCGACGCCGTCGAACGAGTCCGTGACACTGAACCCGATGTCGTGATCCTTGACATCCGGATGCCGGGCATGAGCGGCCTGGAGGTGCTCGAGCGGTGTGGCGACGGTGCGCGATCCACCGCGTTCTTCGTGCTCAGCGGTCACGATGAGTTCGACTACGTGAAGCGGGCGTTCAAGCTTGGCGCGCTCGACTATCTGCTCAAGCCGGCGAGCCTGGACGATCTGTCGGCGCTGATCGATACCGCGTCGCAGAGGATTCCTGCCGCGCAACTGCAGTCGATCGCGGTCGACGTGACCGCGCGCTGGTCGGTGCAGGTCGAGGTGGAGCGAGCGCTCGACGAGCGTTCGGGTACGCCGATTTCCGACGCAGTGGCCGGGACGTCGACCATCGGCGACTGGTACCGGTTCGCGATTATTCGGACGTCGCGGGCGATACCCGACGACGCGCTGTCGCTGCGCAAACGCATCGGGCCGCAGCTGTGGGAACAGAGCGCCGGCGATCACGCGCGCGTCTACTTCTTCTGGACTCCAGATTCCGACCTGGGCCTCCTGTGGAATCTCCGCGATCGCGATGCGATCGAACCCGTTGATCGGTGCTGGGCCGATCTGTCGCCAGGTGTCCGAAACGCGTCGGGGAGCTTCTTCGCGGTCGGCGATGCGGTCGGTCCGGAGGCGCGCGTCGCCGACGCCTACGACACGGTCGCGGCGATTCTGCTCTATCGGTTCACGATCGGCGACCGGTCGCACGCGAGCGCGGCGGAGGTGCGCGAGCGGTATGGCGTCCCGTCTGCGATCAGCGTCGAGGAGGCCGTCCGTGAGGCCGCCGCGGGTCGCCTCGAGCGCGTGATCGAAGCGTCCGACCGCGTGTTCGCCGACGCCGCGTACGGCCACGGGAGCGCGTTACAGACCGCCTACGATACGCTCGTCGAGTCGATTGCGCATTTCTGCGAACGGGCAGGGCTGTCGGTACCGCGGCTTCGGCGGATGGCCGAACTCGACACGCTGCGCCACGTCCGCGATGAGATCGCGAACGCGGTCGCATCGGTGCGCAGCGCGACAGCCGCTCCGCCCGAGTCCACGCACCCGGTCGACTACGCGATCGACTACGTCGACGGTCATCTGGGCGAAGAGCTGTCGATGGCGCAAGTCGCCGAAGCGGCCGGGATGAGCTACTCGCACTTCAGCCGCGTGTTCAAGGAGCGCACCGGAGAGGGGTTCAACCGGTACCTGCTGCGCAAGCGGATGGAGCGCGCGCGCGCGATGCTCTCGCGGCCGACCGTCCGCGTCTCCGAAGTCGCGTACGCCGTCGGGTACCGCAGTCACAAGCACTTCACGCGCGCGTTTCGCGACTACTACGGGCGGACGCCGTCCGAGGTTCGCGGCGTCCCGAAGTAGCGAATCATGCCGCCGTCGGCGCGCTGCCGGTGTTGCCGCCGCGCGCTCAGAACGCGTTGCGCGGGACTTCCTTCGCCTGCACGTCGGTAGGCGCGACCTTCCCCGACGCGACGTCGTAGATCGATCGGTGCGCGGCCAGGATTCCGTCGACGAACTCGACGTACGGCCGTCTGCAGACATCCTCGATCCCGATGTTCC